>CACZSY010000225.1 GCA_902783965.1 uncultured Lachnospiraceae bacterium | reverse complement strand
GTCATTCCAAAGACAAGTAAAAGAACCGAAACAAAAAGCATATACGGAATCTCATATTTTACTGTTGAATCAGCCACTGCTATCGCAACGATTACCGAAGTCACACCAAGTATTACCAACACGTTAAGCAGATTACTTCCGACAACATTACCAACTGTAATATCAGCATTACCTTTAAGTGCAGCCGTTATACTTACTGCAGCCTCCGGCGCTGACGTTCCCATTGCTACAATTGTCAGACCAATTACAAGTTGCGGAATCCCAAACTTCTCAGCTATACCGGCAGCACCATCAACAAACCAGTCAGCTCCCTTAACCAGCATTACAAAACCAAGAATCAACAATAAAAACTGCAATATTATACTCATATCCTTTTTTCTCCTATATTATCCTTACTTAAATGGTTCATTTAGCATCTCGCATCCGGCAAGTACGAATCTTCCATTCCTTATTATATCTACTTCTGTGCCGTCTGCATGTATACTTGTTATTGCCTCAAGCTCGTCATACGGGATAGTAATATCTGTATGACAGTCAAAATATGCATTGTCAGGATCACTGTCTCTTAAAAGTGAACACTCATTGTCTTTGGCAACAATTTCTTTACCATCAGGATTATATAATTTCAATTCTTCTCCTCGACTGTAACAGGTATCGCCCACTGCGAAATGAGGTCCCATTTTCTCAGCTATAAGAATTGGCAACTTATAAACTATATCAAATTTATTAGCAAGGACGTATGCAGTTGTGTTGGTTCCTATCGCAAACTCTCCTATCGGAAGTGTGTCGCGATTAAACAAAATATTCTCTTTGATATACGCTTTGTTTTCGTCTTCATTTTCAAAATTGTCACAGGTATAATCTGTCACTTTACCATTTTCAAATGTAATCTTAAGATTCTTATATTTCAACTCGTTAAGATATACCTCTGATACATTCAGCACTCCATGAGTACCTGTCAACTTAGGAGAAGTAAATACTTCACCAACAGGTATATTGACATCAGCCGTACAATTTTCAAAGTTTGTTTCTTTATCGGGATGTTTTAGATCGTGCATCATTACAACCATATCAGTTTGATTATCCCCACAGCCTTTGACCTTGACTTTCTCCGCCATATCAAGTTCATCTACTAAACATTGCTGTACCTTCTTATATGCGTCATTATCCAATGTATTTATCTTAACTATCGCATCGAATATTTCCGTAAAGTTATCACCAATCTCCGGTACAGGGTATGCTATTATAGTAAAACTATACTCGCTTTGGGGTATATATTCATTGACAATTTTCGAGCACTCCGTTCTGGAATATACAGACAGTTTTTGCTGTGCCTCGGTAAGCTTCAGACTCTCTTTTATATTTATCGGTTCAAACGGTTTTTCACCAAACACCTCTATAACAGCCGGACCGGCATATTCCTTCGCTAATTGTTTTCTGTTCTCATATGCATTTCTCGTAATTGAAATTTTCTTTTCAACAAATGCTTTATTTAAAAAGATTGCTTCATCCATTCTATGATCATAATCATATTGCTTGTTAGGCGAGGTAGAAACATATCCAGGTCTCAATGTTAATCTTTTGTTAATTCTCGCAACAGGCGAGCGATAGATTATCGGCTCAAGTCCCATTTTTTCAAATTGAACGATCGCTGCTTTTACCATTCTTTCCTGTCCAATGGAATATCTTATATTAACCGTCTTTTTCTTTGTAAGATCAATTCCGGCAATCTTGAATCCCTCTTCATATCCATGCGTATAGGTATAAGCCATTTTTTCAATTTCATCTTCAGACATACCGTTTAGAAATTCAGCCATTTTAATTTCATTGTCAGATATATATTCCCCAAACTTATACAGATATCTGATATCAGACAAATCACTTTCCATGATTATTCCGGTAGCAAATGAAAGCTTTGGATCAATCATTTCACGAATCCTGTAATCAATCATTGACTCAGCATAATCACTGACGTAATAATACAGTGTGTCTTTAAGATCCTTAACTGAGCAATTTCCTTCCTCAAACAGACAGAGAACTTCAACAAAAAGTTCAAACAGCACTGTCAACTCTGTATATCTATACTCCACTGCATATATGATAGCTCCTCTAAGCTCTGTGTAAAGAAAACAAAACAAAGAACCGTATTCTTCACCCAAAGCTGATACCGCAAAAGCCGGATTAGCATAACTTGTCTCATAAGCTCCCGACTCCTGAAGGATGTCTTCGTACAATCTCACATTCCATCTCTTTAGTTCTTTTATATCAGAATTTTCAAGACCACCTGTAAATACAAAATTCTTCCATTCATCTATCATCAGAATAAATTCTGCTGTCTTTTTAAAATATTTTTCAAATTCTATGCCAAGTCTTCCGCTGTCATCACCTTTAGCAAAAGAAGTTATTCTCTCAAGCATTAATTCATAACGCTCTTTTATTTCCTCGTTTTCATCCATAAACATTTGCTTATAATTCATGTTTTTCCTTTCCATAAAGACTATATATTCTCAGTTATCAATTCAGCCATCCTACCACATACAATATCATTGCAATTATCAATAACAAAGCATTGACTATACCGGACACTCTCTTCATAATAATGCCGCCATCCGGCGACTTCCATGCACTTTTCGAAAACATTATTCCTGTAAATGCCATCAGAAGACCTGCAAATTCCAAGAGACCTACAATTTTCGGACCTTCCCCTCCATATCTGTATGACAACATCATTGCTGCTATCTGACACCCGAACGATACAGCCGCCAGAACACAGGAAATAACGGAATCTATACTTACACTTTTCACGCTGTAAACATTTTTCTTATTCATTGCGTTCACTCTTTCTGTTTATAAGTAATAAAATATAATAAACTATAAATCCCAATAAACCACCAAGGGTATTTAATATGATATCATCTACATCAAATGAACCAACTTTGGTTATAAACTGGATAGTTTCAACACACAAACAGAAAATCAATGTGTAAAATGTTGCCTCATACCATCTGAC
>CACZSY010000224.1 GCA_902783965.1 uncultured Lachnospiraceae bacterium | reverse complement strand
ATCAGATGTAATTCCTTCAGGAATATTCCTAATCCGTATTATTGGCATGCCTTTACTCTCTGCATTAAACAGTGAGCCATCGAAAGCATAACCATACTGCACCTGGGCAATGTCTATTAGCTTTTCACGTTTCCAGCCTTCCGGTACGCCATCAACAATCTGTACATCCTCATATCCTGGAAAATGCAGAACAACAAACCATTCCTTATAAAGCCGCTGAGCCGCTTCTTCCAACAGCTTGATTTGTTTTCGGTTATTTTCAATTAGATCATCGTAGGCTGAGAGGATCTCAACAATTCTTTCCTGTTGTTCCTTTACAGGTATATATATCTCCATGTTGCGAAGTGCTGTCAGGCTTACTGTCCGCTGTGCTGCACCTAAAGCAGCTGCATCAGCCTTCGCATAAAAGTCCCTTGTTAACATAGTATAAAAAAGAAATCGTGGAACAATCTCTTTCTCATCCGGTCTAAGTATTGCAATATGTCTCTGGAAGACAAATTCTTTATCTTCTTTCATAAATACAGGAATCCCAAATGATCCTACAACGGAATACAAAATGTCATCCTTCTTTGCTTTCCGCTTATCATCAAGACCATCATAATAATCCTGCGGCACATATAGTGTATCACTAAAATCAAATTGGTTTGTCGATGTAATGTTTGAAATAGTTACAAATGGTATACCCTTTTCGGCCTTTGGCGGCGGTTGATGATCGCCATCAGCAATAGATTGGCAACACTCTAAAAGCTTAACCCTTCTCCATTCTCTCATAACCCCATCTCCTTCATATTCCGTGAGATGGACGCCATCAGCTGATTACTCTCATCTTGTAGTAGCAGTAACTCATTATGTATCTCCTTCATGCGTTCACGAAAATCAACACCGTCATCTTCGACAGCCGCTACTCCCACATATGCTCCCGGTGTTAATGACCAGTTTTTACCTTCAATCTCTGACCGGTCAGCAATCTTACACAGTCCCGGAACATCCTGATATTCACCATCTCCAAACTTCTCATAAAGCCAGAGTGCCTCTCTTGCTACCTGTAGGAAACATTCCTGATCCGCAATTTTCTCATCATAGGCGGCCTGTACTCTTTTCTTATCCTTCTTATCTGCTTTTGCCACTGCAGATTTTACTTCGCTCCGAAGATCACTGATGATCTCTTCCGCAAGTCTTACGACTTCATCAAACGAATCTTCGCCCAGCACATCGTGGTATTCTTCCAAAAGTGCCTTATACTTATCTACTTCTCCACGATACAGCCAGACAATAGCGTTCAAGTTCTTCATCTGCCAATCGCTCCACTCATTGAGGGTACGATCAACAACTGTATAGTAATTTCTGGCATCGATAAACAGAACCTTGTCTTTCAGAATTTCAGCTTTTCCTTTATCAAAAAACCACAAACTGCAAGGCAAACTCTTCGTGTAGAAGAAGTTATTCCCTACACTGATCATCACATCAACATGACCGGTCTTAATCAACTTCTCGCGGATATCTTTATCCTTGCCCTGACTGTCCGTCGCTGATGAAGCCATAACAAATCCGGCTCTACCGGTTTCTTTCAGATATGCATAGAAATATGAAATCCAGAGATAGTTGGCATTTCCAATCTCACCTGCTTTATTCACTCCCGGTAATCCAAAAGGAAGCCTTCCAGCATTCTGTGTAGCTTCTGCTTTGACCTTATCTACATTGAAAGGCGGATTCGCCATCACATAATCACAGCATCCTGCCAGATTATGAGCATCATTATAGAATGTATTTGCCTCGTTTCCTGATTTGATAACGCCAGTTAAGCCATGTACCGCCATGTTCATAAGACAGAGCTGAGCATTATACTCCACCTTTTCCTGCCCATAGAAGGTCATCGCCTTATTAGCGGACATTCCTTTGCTATTGACGAAATCTCCGGACTGTACAAACATACCGCCGCTGCCGCACGCAATGTCCGCCAGCACGCCGGATGTCGGCTCCAGAATATTTACGATCATCTTTACCAGCGATTTCGGTGTAAAGAATACGCCGTCATCTGAAGCAACAGCTGGAGCAAACTTACTGAGGAAATACTCATATATCCTGCCAATCACATCACCACCGACATCATCAAGAGCATTGTTATTGAATATACGCAACAGCTCTGCCAACAGATCATCAGAGAAATTCGTGTATTCCTTAGGGAGAACTCCTGCCAGCTGTTCAGACTGAGCCTCCACCAACTCCATAGCATGATTTACAACTTCTCCTAAGCTATTCATCGGCTGACCATTATCAGCGACAATATTAGCTGTCTTGATATCCTCCGGCAAATTCACAAGATAAGAATACTGTGCTTCCTTTGGAAGATATAAAGCACTCTTCTCCACAAAGTCAGAAGCCTCTACCGGCATAACACGACCATTTCTTACCGGCCTGTCCTTTAAGATTTCTTCCTCAACCTTCTTAAATCTGCTATATGCATATCTCAAGAACAGCAAACCCAGTACCGGCATACAATACTGCTGAGAAGTCAGCTTTGATCCTGCCCTTAGCAGATCAGCTGATTCCCACAGGTCAGCTTCCAGTTTTTTGATGCTCTTGTTATCCATTATCTTTCCTCCAATTGTTTGTCTTAGCAGAGCTTATAACTAAGTTTCCGCCAATAGTATCATAACAAATATGTCGTCCTATAAAACGACCTTATTCTGTCTTCTTAGTATTTCTTATATCTTATTACCATACCAAGCCCAATTAATAATCTGAACACTCCGTCTCATCTTAAAAAAACGTAAAAAACACCAATTTCAATTATAACACTCACATGTCAATGTCACAAGCGTAAAACTCCTTGAAGTCTGGAAGGAGCCTCATGATCTCGTCAATTGCTTTCGTATATCACAGTCTTCCAAAGATGCCATAACAGCGAGAACAACTAAGCCGTTTCCCTTCAGATTTTGGAAGGTGAGTTGGCGAGATACGCACAATAGACGGCACAGCCGTTTTTCGTGCGATTTTCAGGGTGCTAACCCCCTGAAACCCCTGATATCATAAAGTGCTTTACAAAAGTGCTTTATTTTTTCCGGAGTGCTTTACAAAAATGTTTTATTTTTCTGAAAGTGCTTTACAAAAGTGCTTTACTTTTTTCAACTCCCAAAAAAGTGCTTTACAAAAACGCTTTATTTTTTCTGGAGTGCTTTACAAAAATGCTTTATTTTTCCGTAAGTGCTTTACAAAAGTGCTTTACATATTTTAAGGATCTTGACCTCCAAAAAAAGTGCTTTACAAAAACGCTTTACTTTTTTATTATCGCTTTCAACTGTACCGATGGACGATCTGATCCAAGACGATTTCCTCTGCAGTAACTTTTGCCGCTTCCCTAAGTCTCCACATCTCCATCGTAGAAGAAGGATCCTTTGGTTTATGCTCATTAAGGTATCCGGCTGTGATCATATCAAGAAGCTTATATGCTTCTTCATTTACTTCATAAGCCTTCTCTCTTAATCGATCACTTTGTTTAAGACTTAAGTACCTGTTCGGATACTTGACTTTCATAAACTCTATCCAGAGTATTCCAAACTTCCCTATGTCTGTCGGTTCCTGATCCATAGTGATTACCGGATATAGCAGCCCGTCCTTTTCTTCATACTGCACTCCAAGTTTTTCAAATATTTTTCTGTTATCCATATCTCTCATCCTTTCCATTACAATTGAATTTATGTGTTTCACCTAGTTAAGTGTTCATCATGATTATTCCTGTGCCATTCTTTTACCAGCTCAATGATCAGCTCTGCTTTTTGCTTGGGAGTTAAATCTTTCGGAAGATACTCTGCCAGTTCTTCTGCTTTGATCTTTATCTGTTCCCTCTGGTTTGGTTTCTGCTCCTCCACGATTGAATATATGCTGTCTATGTCAAGCTTTCCTTCCCTGCTCATGCGTTTCATCCTATTAGCCTGTGACAACGACGGCGTACACTGCTCTAGATCCATTACCGCATAAAGCTCGTACTGTTCTTCTATTTTCAGGTATGAGATCTCTATGGCAATGGAAAATGCTATTTTTCTGTTGTCCACCATTTCAAGTATCTTAGGGATCAGATATGTAAGTCTGATATACCTCTTGATCTGTGCAACAGTCTCACCTGTCTGTCTTGCAAGTATTTCATTGCTTCTAAGGCTCATCTCATCCGTTCCCGAAATATCGTCTTCCTTTAACTTCGGCTCAACTTGAACCGAAGTTGTAAGATTCATATCAGTTCTTTTACCCTGATGCTTCATAGCAGATAACTTCAATCGGTAGGCAAATGCCTTTTCGCTGGGTTTAAGATTCTCCCTGTGAAGATTGTAGGCTAAGACTATAGCGCCTTGCCTT
>CACZSY010000223.1 GCA_902783965.1 uncultured Lachnospiraceae bacterium | reverse complement strand
TCATTTTTGTTAAGGATTGCGTAATTGGTCGGTTTTTGTGCGTAATTGGTCATTTTTTCATGCTTGACACGGTTTTTTAACTAATTTAACATGCTGATCCACATTACAGGCAAATGGTAAATTCTAAATCTTTACATATTTTATAAATATCAACCACGAATTGATAAATAGCCATACATTTTTATGAGGGAATAATCAAGGGAATGTTACATTTTTATGAGGGAATGATTGGATGTACATTACATTTTTATGAGGGAATGCAAAAAGCCGATCCGTCATACCCGGATCGGCTTTTCAATATTATTATTTTTATTATTAAAAGAACTTCACTGTCTCGTCCATCGGCTTTCTTGCTTTCATCACCGGTTCCTTATCTCTCTTTCCGAGACTTATCACCGATGCGATCTCGATATCATCGCCGATATCCAAAAGTTTTCTTATGCTCTCAGAATCCCTGATCCCCATGATCAGTGTATCATATCCGAGGTCTCTTGCCTTTAAGATAAGATATGCATTGGAAAGACCGAGGTCATATGCGCCCCACTCATCTTTAAGTTCATTTACAGGTTCTCCTTCCGGAGTGAAACCTGACACACCCTTCTTAAATGCGGAAACAATAAGCACATTTGCATTCGCGCTGTTGTTCTGATTGAAAGCCGGAAGACATTCGCTTCTTAACTTTTCGCGCATCTCATCTGAAGCAGCTACATAGTATCTTGCAGTCTGTGAATTTTTCCATGAAGGTGCCAGCTTGGCAGCCTCAAGTATCTTTAGAAGGTCTTCTTTGGCAACGGGAAGTTCCGCATATGATCTTACGCTTCTTCTTTCTTCAAACAATCTGTCAAGTTCCATAGTCTGTCTCCTAATCTCTGACTTTGATATGAACCTCTCTGAGCTGCTGCTCTGTTACAAATCCCGGTGCCTTGCACATGAGATCCTGCGCGTTTCCGTTCATAGGGAATGTAATAACCTCACGGATGTTTTCTTCATTTCTAAGAAGCATTATCATTCTGTCTACGCCCGGCGCCATGCCCGCATGCGGAGGCGCACCGAACTGGAATGCGTTGTATAAAGCTCCGAATTTGTTCTTAAGATCATCTTCGGTATATCCTGCGATCTCGAATGCCTTAACCATGATATCAAGATCATGATTTCTTACCGCGCCGCTTGAAAGCTCAACGCCGTTGCATACGATGTCATACTGATAAGCGAGAACCTCTAACGGATCCTTCTCATTTAGCGCTTTAAGTCCGCCCTGCGGCATTGAGAACGGATTATGTGTAAATATTATCTTCTTCTCCTCTTCATCATACTCGTACATCGGGAAGTCGTTGATGAAGCAGAATCTGAAAGCATTCTCTTCAATGAGTCCAAGCTTTTCACCGAGTTCGGTTCTGATGGCTCCAGCATATTTAGCGGCTGCGCTTTCCTTGTCGCAGATAAAGAAAATGGTATCTCCTGCTTCAAGTCCGGCAAGCTCTCTTATCTCACTCTTTAATTCTGCAGGTATGAATTTATCGATCGGTCCCTTGTAGCTTAGATCGTCCATAACTTCAAGATAACCGAGTCCTCCCATTCCAAGTCCGGTAGCAAACTTAAGAAGTTTCTCATGGAAGCCCTTTGACATATCAGCATGAACCTTAATGGCTCTTACACATCTTCCGATAAACGGCTTAAATGTACATCTGCTGAAAAACTCCGAAAGATCTATTATCCTTAACGGATTCCTGAGATCCGGCTTATCTGTTCCGAATTCAAGCATAGCCTGCTTATAGCTTATAACCGGATAAGGTGCCTTTGTAACCTTTGCTCCTTCCGGCGCAAATTTTTCAAATGTTGCAGTGAGCACTTCTTCACCGGCTCTGAATACATCTTCCTGAGTGGCAAAACTCATCTCAAAATCGAGCTGATAGAACTCTCCTGGAGACCTGTCTGCTCTTGCATCCTCATCACGGAAACATGGCGCTATCTGAAAATATTTATCAAATCCCGCTACCATCAAAAGCTGCTTATACTGCTGAGGTGCCTGTGGAAGCGCATAGAACTGTCCCTTGAATTTTCTTGAAGGCACTATGTAATCTCTTGCGCCCTCCGGAGAAGAAGCACAAAGGATAGGAGTCTGGATCTCCAAAAATCCCATCTCCGTCATCTTCTGTCTAAGGAAGCTGATGACCTGTGATCTGAAGATCATATTATCCTTTACTTTTTTATTACGAAGATCCAGATAACGGTATTTAAGTCTGACATCTTCTCTTATCTCTTTTGACGTCATTATCTCGAACGGAAGCTGTCCTTTTACTTTTCCAAGCATCTTTACGCTTGCGGCTTCAAGCTCGATAGTACCTGTAGGAAGCTTAGGATTGTAGGTTTCTTCATCACGATGCTCCATCAAACCTTCAATGCTGACACAGTCCTCTCTGCTCAATCCATCAAGAAGCGAGGTATCCCTCATTACGACCTGTAAGACACCGTACATATCTCTTAAGTCAACGAAAGAAACGCCGCCGTGGTCTCTTATATTCTCAACCCATCCTGCAACCCTGAACCTTTTTCCGACACTATCCTCAGAAAGCTTGTCAAGGGTAATGTTGCGGTATATATTCTCAGTATTCATTTCCATTTACCTTTCACGTATTTGTATCAAAATTCTCTTGAAAATATACCATTATTCCGTTGTTGTGTCAAGGGCGGCTCTCCTGCCGGACTGCAGTATCTTATCCATTTTTTTAACAATAAATTCCTGTGCTTTTTGATCATAGCTTACACGAATATAGCTTCTTCCCTGAGGATTGTTAAAGAATTCGGAGCTTATACCGATCGCGCGCCCGTCCTCCGTCGGAACGGTAGTATTCTTGCCGAGATAATCATCACGTTTTGTTTCCAGGTATCCATTCTCTTTAAGCCAGTCTGTTATCTGATTATATACTATTTTTTTATAAACCGTCGTATCTGCAAGAGAGTTTAACTGTTCGACAATCTTTGTTATAGTCTTATCTTCTTCGTATTTGAACGCTTTCAGGTTTTCCAATGGATAATCGGGCTTGTTTTTATCCCTGTCGGTTCTCGGTCTTCTCCCTATATATCCGTCATTTTTCCTTAACTCCTCCAGCACTTCTTTAACAAATGACATACATCTTTTTACATTTGGATTATCAAGTACCGAATCCTCATCTACCGGCATATTGTTGACGGGATTATGTCCGTCAGCAATCCTTTGAAGATATATTATCGCCGTCTCAAGTTTCTTTGTATCAACTACTTCCATAAAACCACTTCCTCCTCAAGATATTTTTTCAGTTTCTTTAGTTTTGTTTCATTAATGAACTCAGAATAATGCAGGCCTTCATAAGTTGAATGCAGAACAGGATATCTCTCTTTTGTTTTTAAGATAAAGTGTTGAGAGATCATCCATTCTATCACAGCCTGAATAGTATCATATGGCAGATCTTTTAAAGCACCAAATTCTGCAATATGACTCAGATTATTCTTAATGACCTTCTCACTTCCTGTTCCGCTCAGGACATCGACCAACACTTTTATATTATAGAACCTTTCTTCACTGACATTCTGTAAGGCTTTTACAATGACGAACACAACATCATTAAGATCCATATTATCATACATGACCGGTTTAATATCAGCGCTTTGTATCTCAACCCGATCGGATGAAGCATAAACATTACCCTGTTGCTTTGGCACAGTATCATATTTTTTAGGAGTATTTGATCTTGTCTCTTTCTCTTCTTTTATGAATTCTGCTGTGATATTATCTTTAATATTATCTTTAATACTCTCTTCCACGGGTTCCATAGGATATTGCATAAGATCATAATAATGCTTTTTGCTTATGGACTTATCGCATCCGGTTCCGTTAGGCTTGTAATTCGTACACCCCAGAAAATGATCACCTTTATTATTCTTCTTAACAACAAGATATCCGTCCCTGCATTTGTCGCATTTCTGGATCGCCATTTTTCCACCGTTGATATCATTGGTCATAAATCCACAGATCTCGGGTTCATTGACGCAGATATATAATCTTAATCCGTAAGCCTGCTTGTATTTAAGCTGCATAGGATACCCACATAGAGGACAGGATTTTTTAGCAGTGCCGTATTTATAGTTTTCATTCCAATGGCCTTTAAGCATTACATTCTTGTACTCTTTTTTTATCTCAACAAGAAATTCAGAAGGATTCTGCTCAGGAGCGATCAAAAACACACGATTCTTGGTTCTTGTCATGGCCACGTAAAACAGTCTTCTTTCCTCCGCATAATCGATCGCCCTGTCACCTTTGATCACAAATGACAACACAGGATCATCCTCAATCTTGGATGGAAATCCATAGGTTTCATTTTTTCCGTTTACAATTATTACATCATCATATCCCAATCCTTTTGAGGAATGTGCTGTCATAAAAGTGATATCCAGACCGGGATATTTCACGCTTTTTATCTTGTCACCTCTTTTAACATACTCAAAAAGACCTGATCGTTCCAGCAGATCTCCATCAAAATTAAATCTACCAAGCAATAATATCGGCCCGGGCTTTTTATTCTCTTCTTTTTTATATTGCAGCATTCTTTCAATAGCGATCTCGATCGCTCTTGCCATCTCATAATTAGCTCCGCTTCTTCGGTTATCTCCGGCTTTTTTGGCTTTACTATCATATGTATAGATTATCACCGGATCTATAATATGCTTCGGCGAAATGAGTTTTTTAGTGATCTGATCCGTGTTTTTCTGTATAAAATTACCCGCTATATCTATAACTTCCTGAGAATTGCGATATGTTCTGACAATCTTAAGCATCTTAGCATATCCCATTTTTTCTTCAAATTTTGTAAACAATGTCAGATCCGAACCGCTGAAAGCATATATGGACTGCCAGTCATCTCCTACTGCAATTATCTTTGCGTCCGTAACCTCCGAAAGAGCTTTGGTAAGGTCAAATCTCTGCCTTGAAATATCCTGATATTCATCAACAATTATATATTTGAAATCAAGTTTTTGTTTCATTTCTTTGACTTCTTTAAGTATTCTTGCCGATTCATTTATCATATCCTCAAAATCAACCGCATTATTCTCCTTAAGCCATCTTTCATATTCAAGATAACAGTCCGCACATATATCCAGAAACAATCTGCTTCTGACATTCTGCGTAGTATGATACATCCTGTTAAAGTCATCAAGTACATATGCATTGACTTTAAAATTTGAAATGAACCTGCAGACAAGGTTTACAAGATTTCTGATATACCTGTTTTCTTCTCCGGCTACTATGGTCTCCATCACTTCTTTATTGGAGCGCGGTTTCAATTCAAAGCCTTTATCTTCAAGCATTTCTTTAAGATGGGTAAGCAGCGGTTTTCTGTCATTATACCCTGAAAAGGTATATATGAGAGTCGTGCCGTGTTTCTTATGTAAAAGCACCTTGTCATTTACGGCTTTTTTATATCTTTCAATCTCTTCCGGACTATACCTGTCATTTTCTCCCGATTCCGTTATTCCGAAATGTTCGATATAAGCAGTCTTTTCTCCCTGTTTTATAATAAAATCCGGGGTATAAGGCTTTCTTGAATACATGATATTATATGGGTATGCCGGTTCATATTCATATTCGATATTATTAAGATATAAAAAATTAGCTATCTCAACTTCCTGATGTGACCTCAGCACTTCATTCTGGATAGTTACTGATTTCTTTGTTCTCGTATCTATCACTTCACGTTTAAAATCTTCGAGATCACTTCTCATCGTTGAGTAATTTGCTCTGGCAATGTTATTAAAAAACCCGTTCAGATCATCACCCTCATATGGAGCATCAAAATAAGAGGCAAAAAACAAAATGAGTTTATTCACTATACTCTCATTACGCATTACCGAAACACGGAAATAATCTCTTATAACAAAATACAGTCTTGACTGATCAACTATATTGAGTTTCTCTTCCGGTGCATTTACATGGATGACTGCATTACCTGTTGAGTGAAATGTTGCTATCGGGCAATTAATCCCAAGGGATTTCTGTATCTTATCTCTAAGTTCATTAACTGCCTTATTGGTATATGAGATGACAAGTATCTGTCTGGGATCTATTTCCTGCCTGTCCACAAGATACTTGACTTTTGCAGCAACAGTTGTGGTCTTTCCTGCACCAGCTCCCGCGATTACAAGGCAATAATCCTCATCCGTCAGCACTACCCTTCTCTGATCTTCATCAAGCGTGATATTGGGATCGATATCCCTTATGATACTATCCAGATAATCCTTTTCTGTGACCAGCTTGTCATCCACAAACTCTTCATTATGATGGTCAACAACATCCCTAATGTTTTTATAAGATTCCGTAATGCTGTCCACATTTTGAACGGTTAATCCATTCTGCTCGCAAAAGCTGTCAAGCATTCCGCTGCTTTTAAGTACATCAAAAAAATCAATAACCTGTGAATAGCTGGAGATTTTATCTTTATATATACTTCTTGATATATACTTATCCCGGCTCAGAACAGAATTGATATAATCCCCACATTCCATAAGACGCACAGCGTTCTCATTTAAAGGTCTGACCTTCTGTGGGGCGGGTAATTTATCTTCATTATTCAGTTTTTTCTTACCTGATCCAAAAAGTCTTTTCAGCAGTCCCATTTCATCGAAAGTCTTTCTTTCAGCATTGTATTTCTCTTTGTAACCGTCACATTGCCGACCGCATATGCCAGTGCCTTTTTTGTGCCTATTATGATCAGCGCTTTTTTAGCCCTTGTCACTCCTGTATATATGAGATTTCTTTGCAGCATTATATAATGATTCATTAACACAGGCATGACCACGACAGGGTACTCAGAACCCTGTGCTTTATGTATCGTCGTAGCGTAAGCATGTACCAGTTCATCAAGTTCTGTCACATCATATTCAATACTCCTGCCGTCATATCTGACAGTCAGTACTCTTTCTTTCTCATCTACATTATCTACTATTCCGATATCTCCGTTAAATACTTCTTTATCGTAATTATTCTTTATCTGCATTACTTTATCCCCGATGCGGAATGCATACCCGCTGCGCCTCAGACACTCTTTGGGCATCATAACACTCCCCTTGCCATAGACAGCTCTTTCCTCATCAGGCGGATTCAAAGCTTCCTGTAACGCAAGATTCAGATTCGTCGCACCTACGATACCTCTCTGCATAGGAGTAAGCACCTGTATCATCTCTGGTTTCAAATGATAAAATCTGGGTAGTTTTTCTTTAACAAGTTTTACTATCTCGGACACAACCGAACCGGCGTCCTCATTTTCCATGAAAAAGAAA
Source organism: uncultured Lachnospiraceae bacterium (assembly GCA_902783965.1). GTDB lineage: Bacteria > Bacillota > Clostridia > Lachnospirales > Lachnospiraceae > RUG11200. The sequence continues at coordinate 20,080 of CACZSY010000223.1, read as the reverse complement.
TCCGACTGTCTTCCGTTACTTATATCCGGCATCTTTCCCGCGTTAATGCGGTGAGCATTCATGATGATCCGGCTGGTCTGCGCCTGCCTGAATATCTTTGTAAGTCTTACAACTGGAAATGTTCCGGAATCGATGATATCTCTAAGCACATTACCCGCGCCTACAGACGGGAGCTGGTCTATATCACCTATCAGGATCAGACGCATGGAAGACGGTATTGCTTTTAACAACGAATTCATCAGGATAATATCTATCATTGAACACTCATCAACGATCAGTACATCGCCTTCAAGCGGATTTTCCTCATTTTTCTGATATCCTTCCGGCGGTTTACACTCAAGCAGTCTGTGTATCGTCTTGGCTTCCAGTCCTGTTGCCTCTGTCATACGTTTTGCTGCTCTGCCAGTAGGCGCTGCCAAAAGGATCTTCAAACCGTATGCTCTGAAAACCGAAATAATACCATGCGTGGTAGTTGTCTTACCGGTACCGGGACCTCCCGTAAGGACCATGACCTTAGCGATCGCGGCTTTTCTTATGGCATCCGCCTGAATGTCGTCATATTCCATTCCGGTCTTAGCCTGAACAGCATCTATATTGACAGAAAGATCATCTTTTCCTGTTCTTTCTCTTGCCTGCTTAAGTTTAACATATAGCCTGTCCGATGCCGGAGAGTCTGCGAGTTTCCTTAATTTTGAGGCAGTGCCAACCTCCGCAAAATAAAACGGAGGTAGATAAACAGCCTGAACAAAGTTTTCATTCTCATCTGTTTTTCGGATCTTCTTTTCAAGGATAAGCTCATTTTTTATAAGCATATCGTCCATAGTCATGATCACTGTTTCCGGTGCCGCTTCAAGAAGCTGCAATGCTGCATCGATAAGCTGTTGTTTTTCAGCATACACATGTCCTTCATTGGAAAGCTCCGAAAGTGTGTACATTAGACCGCTTCGAAGTCTTACATATGATTCCTTTTCAAACCCCAGCTTCATGGCTATCTGATCCGCAGTCTTAAAGCCGATACCCCATATATCGTCTGCGAGTTTATACGGATTCTCTTTCATGACAGCTATGCTGTCGTTTCCGTACTGTTTATAAATCTTTGCCGCATAAGAAGTCGACACCTTATGCTCCTGCAAAAAAAGCATGATGTTCTTTATCTCTTTTTGCCGCTCCCATGATTCAGCTATCATACGGATACGCTTATTCCCAATTCCCTCTATTTCTTTCAGATATTCAACATTATCTTCTATTACGGTAAATGTATCTGCTCCGAATCTCTGGACGATCTTTTTGGCAAATTTAGGTCCCACGCCTTTTATAAGACCTGAGCCGAGATATTTTTCCATTCCGTAAACAGTTGCCGGAAGCGTTTCCTCCCATGTGTCAGCAATAAACTGCCTCCCATACTTAGGATCAACCTTCCAGCTGCCTTCACAGATCAGCACAGACCCCACATTGGCATCGATCATATTTCCGACAAATGTCACCAGATCACTATAATCTTTCACGCGGCATTTAAGAACGGAATATCCGTTTTCAGGATTTTGATATGTAATTCGTTCTACCACACAACGGATCTTTTGCATTCTTGCGTCTCCTGTTATTGATATCTGCGCTATCCGGCATATAGAGTAGTATAGCACAGAAAATCTGTCTTTACCAGTATGGTGATTATCCTTGAAAAACCATATTTAAAACCTTATCTGTATTATTGAATACAGACCTTAAATATAGTATAATTTTCTTCAAAGATCATTGTTAAGCCTTATTCCTCAACAATGGTATTAAATGCAAAAAACTATATAATCTATTTTTCAGAGGTGATGCTATGGACAAGAAACGTTTGGTAACAAGAAGCGATTTTGACGGACTTGTATGCGCGATGATACTGCGCGAGCTGGATATTATTGACGAGATTAAATTCGTGCATCCCAAAGATGTACAGGACGGTAAGATCGAACTTTCCGATAACGATATTACCACTAATCTTCCTTACGATCCAAGAGTCAGTCTGGCGTTCGACCATCATGAATCCGAGATTGACAGACTTAAGTCTGTTGAATCCGGCGGCGAGCTTGTTATCGATCCGAATGCAAGAAGCGCTGCAAGGGTCGTATACAACTATTACGGAGGCAGGGAAAAGCTGCCTGGTCTTAGTGAGGAGATAATGACGGCTGTTGATAAAGGCGACAGCGCCGATTTTACGGTAGATGAGATACTTAATCCTACCGGCTGGGTACTGCTCCATTACCTTATGGATCCTCGTACCGGTCTCGGTCGTTTCCGTAACTTCCGCATATCCAACTACGATCTTATGATGGAACTCATTGGATTCTGTATGAACCACACTATTGATGAAATACTTGAGCTTCCTGATGTTAAGGAACGTGTGGATCTGTACTTTGAACAGGCTGAACAGTTCAAGGCTCAGCTTGAACGCATTGCCCGCATATATGACAAGGTTGTCGTAATCGACCTGCGTAATGAAGAGATCATTCATGCCGGTAACCGATTTATGATCTACGCAATGTATCCTGATACCGAGATCTCCGTTCATGTCGCATGGGGCTTTAAAAAGCAGAATACAGCTGTCATGATAGGCAAATCAATCGTCAACAAGGCTTCGAATGTCGATATCGGCGAGCTTTGTCTTAAATACGGCGGAGGCGGTCACCACAATGCCGGCACATGCCAGCTTGATAACGATATAGTAGATGCCGCACTTCCGGATATCATCAAAGCACTTAACGGATGAGTTAAATAAAAAAGCATAATAACGAAGGAGAGGGCTTGCCCTCTCCTGTTCTCATCTATTCCAGATCATCTATAACTTTCTGTGCTATCCTCTTTCTTGACACTCCCAGATTCATGGCGTTCCTGCCAATAAAACGATGCGCTTCCTCTTCGCTCATATGCTTCTTTTCGATCAGAAGCAGTTTTGCTTTGCTGACAAGTCTCTGTTCTTCAAGCTTCTCTTCCAGTTTTTCATTTTTTCTTTGAAGCTTTCTGATCCTGTCTTCTGTGGCCGCAAGATATCTTACCGCTTTATCGAGTATCTCAGGCGATACGGGTTTGGATACCGCAAGTATCCCCTGATCCGTCACATGCTCCAGAATATCAAGATAATTATCTCCCGGAACCGTAAGAAGTACAGATGCGTCGCAGCTTTGAGCGATATCAAGAGCCAGCTCCTCTCCCGTCTCATCCGGCAGAGGGATATTGATGATCACAAGATCGTAGAATCTTTCCAACGACATTCTGCGGGCAAGCGCGCCGCTGGCTGCAAGCTCAAGAGTCATGTAATTATTCAATGACCTTTTAATATCATCTTTAAACTTTTCTTTAGCCGATACTATTAATATGGAGTGTTGTATGTCATCATTTCTTGGCATATATTATCCTCACAATATTGATTATACACGTTCATATTTTACTGATATCTCATACATTCCTTAAAGTATCATATTATGTTGGGGTCAAAAGGTATTTTGACCCCGTGATACCGGATTTTTTCAGATACTCAATAAAGTGAATCTATTGATTCTTCAGATATTCCTTTATTATCTCTTTCGGCACGATGCCTCTTATAAAGCTGCTTTCCGACGCAAGCTTTCCCGCTTCTTTCTTGGAAGTCGGCAGTAAGAGCGCATTTTCATCCATCTCCGTCGGAAGCTCAAGCTTTCTTTCAATACCCGAAAGTCCTGCATTTATCAAAAGCGCATAGACCAGATAAGGATTTCCTTCGGCATCCGGAGATCTAAGTTCAACTCTTGTTTTCCCGTTATAAGTCTCGATATACATAAGCTCGGATTCGCCCGCGCCGGACCAGTCTGCTCTGTCGGGAGCGCTGTTGTTGCCGAGTCTTGAATAAGACGCCTTGCTTGGATTCAGGAAAAGAGTCATCTCCCTGATCTTTTCGATTATTCCGGCCGCGGCGTATCTTACCACGTCATTTCCTTCATTGTCCTTGGCATAAATATTGATATGATATCCGTTTCCCGGCTTATCCGGCAACGGCATAGGAGAAAAATCGGCGCAGAGACCATGCCTGTTTGCTATCGTCTTTACAACCATCTTAAAGGTGATCATCTGATCGGCTGCCTTTAGCGGTTTACTATAATGAAAATCTATCTCGTTTTGTCCGGGTCCTTGTTCATGATGCGATCTTTCCGGAACAAGTCCCATTCCTTCTATGGTAAAAATGATATCTCGTCTGATATTTTCACATCTATCCTCCGGCGCAATGTCCATATAACCCGCGTTATCATAAGGTATCTTCGTAGGATTTCCGTTATCGTCCTTTAAGAAAAGATAGAATTCAGCCTCTGTTCCGAAACGGAATTCTATTCCCGCATTCTTTGCCTTCTCTATTGCTTTCTTTAAGACCGCCCTTGTATCAGCTATATATTCTTCGCCATCCGGAGTATATACTCCGCAGAACATTCGAAGCACTTTTCCTCTGTCCGGTCTCCACGGAAGTATTGCCATGGTTTCCAAATCCGGCTTTATATAAAGCGTCGAATAAGGGCAGTCCTTAAAGCCCGCGATCACTCTCGCATTGATAGGCGCACCCTCCTCAAAGGCTTTCATAAGTTCTCCCTGAAGTATGGAAATATTTTTCTGTACTCCGAAAGCGTCGCGGAACGCGAGCCTTATGAACTTGACATCTTCCTCTTCTATGAATTTCATTACTTCGTCAAATCTATAATCCATTTCTTTCTGCTCCAATCTTTATTAAGAGACCACTGTTATTTTCTGATTCAAGAACATCACCGGTGTTCTTTCCGCGATACCTGCAGCGCCGCCTCAGTTTTTCAAACTTCGGCAGCAGGTCGGTGCAAGCCGCCGAATGCTGCAATCCGGATTTTCTAAATTTTCATATAACCGAGATCCTCGGCGATATATCTTCGAGCACATCCAGCAGGATCCTTACCGTATCCAAAGACGTGAACATCGTTACGCCGTTCATTATCGCGCATCTTCTTATCATCGCGCCGTCGTTGTAATGAATACCCGAAAGTATCGATCTGGTATTTATTATGTAGCTTACATAGCCTGCCCTGATGGAACGAAGCACCTCGTCGCTGCCCTCAATGCCTTTTCCTCTTATGCGGGTGCGGATGCCATGCTCTTTAAGGAAATTACCTGTTCCAAGAGTAGCTTCGATATTAAAGCCGAGTTCGTAAAATCTTCTTACCAAAGGCAGCGCTTCTTCCTTGTCTTCGTCAGCCAGCGTAACCATGACTGTTCCGTATTCCTTCATCTTGATGCCCGACGCCTGCAGCGCCTTATAAAGCGCGCGCTTAAGGCTCCTGTCATAACCTATGGCCTCTCCTGTGGACTTCATCTCCGGAGAAAGATAGGCGTCCATACCGCTTAATTTTTCAAATGAGAACGCAGGCGCTTTAACATAGTGGAAATCGACTTCCGGAAGGACTTTGTCGGCAAGCCCCTGTTCCTTAAGACTTACTCCCAGCATTACCTTGGAAGCAATGTCAACAAGCGCCACCTTCGTTGATTTTGAAAGGAAAGGCACGCTTCTTGAAGCTCTCGGATTAACCTCGATAATATAGACATTATCTTCTTTATCAACTATGAACTGGATATTGTAAAGTCCGACGATGCCTATTCCTATGCCAAGTTTTCTTGTGTAATCCCAGACCGTATCCTTTACTTTCTGCGAGATCGAATACGGAGGATAGACGCTGGTGCTGTCTCCCGAATGAACTCCGGTACGTTCCACGAGTTCCATGATGCCCGGCAAAAATACACTCTCACCGTCGCAGACAGCGTCTACTTCTATTTCTTTTCCGACTATATATTTATCTACGAGAACCGGTCTGTCTTCATCTACATTCGCGGCGATCTTAAGATATTTTACAAGCAGCTCTTCATTTGCCACTATCTCCATTGCCCTTCCTCCGAGCACATACGAAGGTCTGACAAGAACAGGATATCCTATCTCACCGGCTGCTCTTTTTCCGTCTTCGATATTGGTTACCGCGACTCCCTTTGGATGCGGGATCCCAAGTTCTATTATAAGGCTTTCAAACGCGTCCCTGTCCTCTGCCCTGAATATCGCCTGCGGCGAAGTGCCTATGATATTGACTCCGCGTTTTGCCAGCGGCTCGCAGAGGTTTACCGCAGTCTGACCGCCGAGTGAACAGATGACTCCGAGTGGTTTTTCAAGCTCGATAACATTTAAGATATCCTCAACCGTAAGCGGTTCGAAATACAGTTTATCTGCCGTGGTATAGTCTGTGGAAACGGTTTCAGGATTGTTGTTGATAACTATAGCCTCGTACCCCATCTCCCTTATCGTCTTGACCGCGTGGACGGTGGAATAATCAAATTCCACGCCCTGTCCTATCCTGATCGGACCTGAACCAAGTACCACTATCTTTTTATTATCGGAAACTCTTGACTCGTTCTCTTCCTCGTATGTAGAGTAGAAATAAGGCACATAGCTTTCAAATTCGCTCGCGCAGGTATCTATCATCTTATAGACCGGATGTATATCGTATTCATTTCTCAGTTCTCTTATCTCCGCTTCACTGCGTCCCGTCAGCTCTCCGATGACCGTATCCGAAAATCCCATTCGTTTCGCTTCATGCAAGAGCTCTCTGTCCGGCTTCCCCGCTGCCGCGAGTTTCTTTTCAAAATATACGATATTCCTTATCTTATCAAGGAAGAACATGTCTATCTTAGTAAGATTATAAATAACCTGAATATCCGTTCCGTACCTGATGAGCGCCGCTATAGCATATATCCTGTCGTCGGTGCCCTCCTTTATATAATCAAGAAGTTTTTCTTCATCACAAATGTTAGTTATGTCGAACTTTTCAAGACGGATATGATCTTTTCCGTCTTCTAAGGATCTGATAGCTTTTAACAGGCTTTCTTCCATGGTCCTTCCGACACTCATAGTCTCTCCCGTAGCCTTCATCTGTGTTGAAAGGGTGTTGGAAGCGTTCGTGAATTTGTCAAACGGGAACCTCGGCATCTTGGTCACAACATAGTCGAGCGCAGGCTCAAAACATGCGGGAGTGTTGGCAAGCTTGATCTCATCAAGCCTCATTCCCACCGCTATCTTCGCGGAAACTCTCGCTATCGGATAACCGCTCGCTTTCGAAGCGAGTGCCGAAGACCTCGAAACCCTCGGATTAACTTCTATGACATAATAATCAAATGACTCCGGATCGAGCGCGAACTGCACGTTGCACCCGCCTTCTATCTTAAGCGCCCTTATGATCTTTAAGGCGCTGTTTCTTAACATATGATACTCTTTATTGGTAAGCGTCTGGCTCGGCGCGACAACTATCGAATCGCCGGTATGTATCCCGACAGGATCGAGATTTTCCATGTTGCAGACAGTGATCGCGGTATCATTGGCATCCCTGATCACTTCATACTCGATCTCCTTATAACCCTTGATGCTTTTTTCGACCAGTACCTGATGAACAGGCGAAAGTTCAAGAGCGGTCTTTAACCTTTCCTTCATCTCGTCGTCGTTATTTGCGAAACCGCCTCCGGTTCCTCCAAGTGTAAACGCAGGACGCAGTATCACCGGATAACCGATCTTTTTTGCCGCCGCCAGTCCTTCTTCTTCGCTTTCCGCGATCTCGGAAGGCACTACCGGTTCACCGAGGCTTTCACATAATTCTTTAAATTCTTCCCTGTCCTCAGCTCTCTTGATGCTTTCAGCGTCTGTTCCGAGAAGCTCTATCTCGCACTCTTTAAGCACTCCTTTTTCAAAAAGCTGGAGTGAGAGATTAAGTCCCGTCTGTCCTCCGATGCCCGGAACAATCGCGTCAGGTCTTTCATATCTGCATATCCTTGCAAGATATTCGAGTGTCAGAGGCTCCATATATACTTTATCCGCAATGGAATTATCCGTCATAATAGTAGCGGGATTTGAATTGGCCAAAACGACCTCATAACCCTCTTCTTTTAACGCAAGACAGGCCTGCGTTCCCGCGTAATCAAATTCCGCTGCCTGTCCTATTACTATCGGTCCCGATCCTATTACCAGGATTTTCTTTAGATCCGTTCTCTTAGGCATGATAAAACCTCTTTTCATGATTTATGCAAATATCTTTAAGTTTCCGGCATTTCCCGATCTATATCAGCTTTTCCCGCCGGTCTTTGATCTTTCCATCAGCTCAATGAATCTTTCAAACAGATATCCGCTGTCCTCCGGTCCCGGCGCGCTTTCCGGATGATACTGCACCGAAAAAACCATTTCCTCATCGCTGTAGATTCCCTCAATCGTTCCATCAAGGACATTTTTATGCGATACCTTAAGACCTGTTCCTGCAAGAGAATCCTCCGCCACCGCATAGCTGTGATTCTGGCTTGTGATCTCTATCTTACCCGTCCGAATATCCATTACCGGATGATTTCCGCCTCTGTGACCGAATTTCAGTTTATATGTCTTCGCGCCATGCGAGAGCGCTATGAGCTGATGACCGAGGCAGATACCGAACATAGGCAGTTTTCCGCGAAGTTCTTTTAAAGTCTCTATAACATCTCCCACATCCTGTGGATCGCCGGGTCCGTTGGAGATGAACAGACCGTCCGGCTTAAGCGCAAGGATATCCTCAGCCTTAGTGTTATAAGGAAGGATGGTAACATTGCATTTATTTTTGTTCAGTTTTTTTACTATGTTGGATTTCATCCCGCAGTCGATAGCCGCCACCTGGAATCTCGGATTGGAAGTCCTTGAGTACCATTTTTTTCTGCAGCTTACTCTTTTAACCGCATCCTTCGGAACCGGTGTATTCCTGATGATCTCAAGCGCGCTTTCAACGTCCATGTCCGCATCCGTGATAATGCATCTTCCAGATCCCCTGTCCCTTATGCTTCTTACAAGCTTTCTGGTATCAATTCCGCATATTCCCGGAATATCGTTTTCCGCCAGAAGCTCCGACAGATTTCTCGTAGCCCTGAAATTGGACGGTTCGTCATTGAGATCCCTTACGATCAGTCCCGACGGCGAGATCATCCTGCTCTCAAAATCCTCATCACATATACCGTAATTTCCTATAAGCGGATATGACATCACCACAGCCTGATCCGTATAGGAAGGATCCGATATGATCTCCTGATATCCCACCATGGATGTGTTAAACACTATCTCGCTGACTCTGCTCTTATCCGCTCCAAAGCCTTTACCCTGATAGACGCTGCCGTCTTCAAGTATCAGTTTTTTATCAAAAACCATTTTAACGCTTCCTTTTCTGATGTTCTGTTCTTTATCCCTGTTATTTGTCAGCTAAAGCTGACCCGAATCCGGCGCCAAAACTCGCAGACGGGTCTTGAATTCAATAACGCCGCCGATTTATGGCTCGTTTTAACGAACCCGGGACAGCAGCGACGCCCTCACGAACTCCAAAAATACCGGATGAGGTCTGTTCGGTCGTGATTTGAATTCCGGATGGTACTGAACGCCGAGGAAAAATCTGTGATCCGAAAGCTCCACAGTCTCTACGAGATTTCCGTCAGGAGAAAGCCCCGAGAGGCAGAGTCCCGCGTTCTCAAGTATTTCCCTGTAATCGTTATTGAATTCGTATCTGTGTCTGTGACGCTCGGATATCTCATTTTTACCGTAACATTTTTCCATAAGCGTACCCGGCTTGATATTACACGGATAGCTGCCAAGGCGAAGGGTCCCGCCCTTGTCAACGCTGTCGGACTGTCCCGGCATAAAATCTATGACCTTATGCTCCGACGCATTCTGGAATTCTCCGGAACACGCATCTTTAATTCCCGCGTATCTGGCAAATTCGATCACTGCTACCTGCATTCCGAGACATATTCCGAAATAAGGCACATCCTCCTCTCTTGCGAAACGTGCCGCAAGTATCATGCCTTCAACGCCTCTGTCACCAAATCCTCCCGGTACGATGATACCGTCAACTCCCGAAAGCCTCTGCTTATAATTATCGTCATTTATGTCCTCGGAGTCAATCCATTCTATGTCAACATGTGAATTTAATTGAAATCCCGCGTGCGAAAGTGCCTCCGCCACAGAAAGATAGGCGTCGTGAAGCTGGACATACTTTCCCACGAGGCCTATTTTAACATGATTTTTTCTTTCCTTTATCTTTTTTACAAGCTCATTCCACTCTGTAAGATCAGGTTTTGGAGCGTCAATATTTAACTCCCTTAAAACTACCGAAGAAAAATTGCAGTTTTCGAGCATGAGCGGAGCTTCATAAAGGCTGTCAAGAGTTCTGTTCTCGATAACACAGTCCTCCTTGACATTACAGAACATTGATATCTTCTTAAAAATGCTTTCCTCCAACGGCTCATTGCAGCGCAGCACGATTATGTCCGGACTTATGCCCAGACCGCGCAGTTCTTTTACGGAATGCTGCGTCGGCTTTGATTTGTGCTCGCAGGAACCGTGAAGATAAGGCACCAGAGTAACGTGTATGAAAAGACTGTTCTCTTTTCCGATCTCCAGCGCTATCTGTCTTACGGCTTCAAGGAACGGCTGGGATTCGATATCGCCGATAGTTCCGCCTATCTCGGTTATTACTATATCGGCTCCGGTCTCTTTGCCCGTTCTGTATATAAAATCCTTTATCTCGTTTGTTATGTGGGGGATCACCTGAACGGTTGAACCGAGATACTCTCCCCTTCTTTCTTTATTCAAAACATTCCAATAAACCTTGCCTGAGGTAAGATTGGAATACTTGGTAAGATTTTCATCGATAAATCTCTCATAATGTCCGAGATCGAGATCCGTCTCGGCTCCGTCTTCGGTCACATAGACCTCGCCGTGCTGATAAGGACTCATGGTTCCCGGATCAACGTTGATATAAGGATCAAGCTTCTGGGCGGCGACCTTAAGACCTCTTGATTTTAAGAGTCTTCCGAGCGAAGCCGCAGTGATTCCTTTTCCAAGTCCTGATACTACGCCGCCTGTCACGAAAATATATTTTGTCATGTTCTTTCCTCCACATTCAGGTCTTGCACAGCGAGTGAACCGCAGTTTTCACAGTTCACTCACATTTTTTACCTGTATCCCATCAATGCCTCGTCCACTTCTTTGGCCGCGTTTCTTCCTTCGGCGATTGCCCAGACAACAAGCGACTGTCCTCTTCTCATATCTCCCGCCGCGTATACATTTTCTCTTGATGAGCTGTATTCACCTTTACAGCGGCCATCTTTTCCCGCTTTGAAAACACCGGTCTTAACATTGGTCCTGTTGTCGACTTCCACCTTGAAATCGTCCGTTACATATTTTTCGCTTCCGAGGAAACCGGCTGCGATGAGCACCAGCCCGGCTTTCACCGTTCTCTCGCTGCCCTCGACCGGAACCATCTTCATTCTTCCCGTTTTTTCGTCCTTTTCAGACTTAAGGGATATAAGCACTGCTCCGCTTAACTCTCCTTTATCGTCCTTTAAAAATTCCTTGACCGTTGTCTGATAAACTCTCGGATCATGTCCGAATTTATATATCGCCTCTTCCTGACCGTAATCCGTCTTTAAGACTCTCGGCCACTGAGGCCAAGGATTTCCGGCTGTCCTGCACTCAGGAGGCTTCGGCATCATTTCAAGCTGAGTCACGCTCTTTGCCCCGAGTCTTATGCAGGTTCCGACGCAGTCGTTTCCCGTGTCGCCGCCGCCTATTACGATAACGTCCTTATCCTTTGCAAGATCATAAGGACAATCCTTAAAATCACTGTCGAGAAGTCTCTTTGTAACCTCAGACAGGAAATCCACCGCAAATCTTATACCTTTCGCGTCCCTTCCCGGAACCTCGATATTACGCGGATTAGAAGCGCCGCAGGCTAAGATCACGCTGTCAAATTCCTTCATCAGCTTTTCTGCTTTTATGTCTTTTCCGACATTGGTATTGAGCACAAATTTTATCCCGGCATCTTCCATAAGCTTAATTCTTCTGTCGATGACAGATTTGTCAAGCTTCATATTGGGAATGCCGTAGCGTAGAAGTCCGCCCGGGCGATCCGATCTTTCAAAAACAGTGACCTCATGACCCATCTGGTTGAGCCTGCTTGCCGCCGCAAGTCCCGAAGGACCGCTGCCGACAACGGCAACTTTCTTGCCCGTACGCACCTTCGGCGCCATCTCGCTTACGAGTCCGTTTTCAAACGCGTACTCGATAACAGCCTTCTCATTTTCCTTGGTTGAGACCGGAGCCATGGAATAACCGCAGGTACACGCCGCCTCGCAGAGAGCCGGACATACCCTGCTCGTAAACTCAGGGAAACTGTGCGTGACCGTAAGCCTTCTGTATGCTTCTTCAAATCTTCCCCTGTATACAAGGTCATTTACCTCAGGCACCAGATTGTGGAGCGGACAGCCCGAAGCCATTCCGTTCAACATTACTCCGGCCTGACAGAAAGGTACTCCGCAGTCCATGCATCTTGCGGCCTGTGTGCTCTGCTCATTTAAAGGAAGTCTGTCATGGAATTCCCTGAAATCCTTAATCCTTTCCTTTTCGCTCTTCACAGGACCGTCCACTCTTTCATATTCAAGAAAACCAGTTGTCTTTCCCATTATCTGCCACCTCCAACAATCGCTCTGAACGCTTCTATCTTCGCAGTCTCCGGATCTGCTCCCTGCTCCTCAAAGCTTGCTATGCCTTTAAGCATTGCCTTGTAGTCAAGCGGGATTATCTTTTTAAACGAAGGCACATATTCGTCAAAATGTTCAAGGATCTCTTTACCCTTCTTTGAACCTGTCGCTTCAACATGCTCTTCTATAAGGCTTTTCAGTTCTGCTATGTCTCCCTTGATCTCAAGGCTTTCCATATTCACAAGCTGTTTGTTGAGATTTCTGTAAAGCCTGTTTCCTTCATCGAGAACATAAGCTATACCGCCGCTCATACCTGCCGCGAAGTTTTTTCCGGTCTCTCCGAGTATTACCACGATACCGCCCGTCATGTATTCGCAGCCGTGTTCTCCGACGCCCTCTACAACCGCGGTCGCGCCGGAATTTCTTATGGCAAATCTCTCACCTGCCTTGCCGCAGATAAACGCCTTGCCTGACGTAGCTCCGTACAGAGCCACATTTCCTATGATGATATTTTCATGAGGATCATATCCGGCTTCTTCCGGCGTCCTTACTACAAGCTTTCCGCCCGAAAGACCTTTTCCGAAATAATCGTTGCTGTCTCCCGTAAGCTTAAGAGTAAGACCTCTCGGGATAAACGCGCCAAAGCTCTGACCTCCTGAACCCTTGCAGTTTATAACTACAGTATCTTCCGAAAGTCCTTCCGGTTTTTGTCTTGTGATCTCGGCACCGAGCAGGGTTCCGAAAGTCCTGTCGGTACTCTCCACATCAAGAGAGAGTTCGCAGTGTTCACCAGTCTTTATTGCCTTCTTAATGTCTTTTGAAGCCAGAAGTATCTTCTCATCCTTAGTCTCTTCAAGTTTAAAATCATATTTAAGTTCAGGTTTAAAAGTAGCGGATCCCTTTTGTGAAGACATATCAAGTATGATCTCCGAAAGGTCGATCTTAGACTCTCTTGATGAAAGATCTTCCCTGACCTTCAAAAGATCCGTTCTTCCAACAAGCTCATCCACGCTCCTTACTCCAAGGCGGCTCATTATCTCGCGAAGCTGCCTTGCAATAAATATCATAAAGTTCTCAACATATTCCGGCTTGCCCGAAAAACGTTTTCTGAGTTCCGGGTTCTGTGTCGCTATACCCATCGGACATGTATCCGACTGGCAGGCTCTCATCATTACACAGCCCAAAGTTACGAGCGGAGCGGTGGCAAATCCGAATTCCTCCGCGCCGAGAACAGCCGCTATCGCGACATCTTTTCCGCTCATGAGTTTTCCGTCAGTCTCTATCACAACCCTGTCCCTTAATCCGTTGGCGGTAAGAGTCTGGTGTGTCTCTGCAAGTCCGAGTTCCCACGGAAGTCCCGCATTATGTATTGAAGACAGCGGAGCCGCTCCCGTTCCTCCGTCATAACCGGAGATAAGGATAACTCCCGCGCCTGCCTTGGCAACGCCCGCCGCAACGGTTCCGACGCCCGCTTCTGAAACCAGCTTTACAGAGATCCTCGCGTTTTTATTGGCGTTCTTAAGATCATATATCAACTGTGCAAGATCTTCGATAGAGTAAATATCGTGATGAGGCGGTGGCGAGATAAGGCTTACGCCCGGAGTTGAATGTCTGGTCTTGGCGATCCAAGGATAAACTTTCTTTCCCGGAAGGTGTCCGCCTTCGCCCGGCTTCGCACCCTGCGCCATCTTGATCTGTATCTCTCTGGCGCTTACCAGATAACGGCTGGTTACGCCGAAACGACCGCTTGCGACCTGCTTTATGGCAGAACTTCTGTCATGCTCCGTTCCCGCTGAAAGTATCCTTTCTTCACTTTCACCACCCTCACCGCTGTTGGACTTGCCGTGAAGATGATTCATCGCTATCGCGAGAGTCTCATGTGCTTCTTCCGAGATAGAACCGTAAGACATCGCTCCGGTCTTGAATCTCTTAACGATCTCTTCTTCGCTTTCAACTTCATTGATATCAACGCCCGTTTCCGGATAATCGAATTCAAGAAGGCTTCTGAGATATCCCGTTTCCTCCGCATTCACAAGCTTAGTATACTCTTTAAACTTCTCATAATCTCCCTCTCTTGTGGAAAGCTGAAGCATATGTATGGTCTTCGGATTATACCTGTGATTTTCACCCTGGCTTCTGCTCTTGTGCCTTCCAAGAGCCGTAAGTTCAAGATCGGTATTGCGGCCCAGCGGATCAAAGGCCGCGCTGTGCTGTCTGTCAACAGCTTTCTCTATATCTGAAAGAGTTATTCCGCCGACTCTGCTCACGGTTCCCGGGAAATACTCTTCAATTACGGAAGAAGAAATACCTATCGCTTCAAATATCCTGCTTCCCTGATAAGACTGAATCGTTGAAATGCCCATCTTGGAAGCTATTTTCACGATTCCAAACAGTACTGCCTTATCATAATCATTAACTGCGGCATAGTAATCTTTATCCAGCAGCTCCTCTTCAACGAGCTGCGCTATGGTAGCATGAGCAAGATAAGGATTAACTGCGCTTGCGCCGTAGCCGAGCAGCGCCGCGAAATGATGAACCTCTCTCGGTTCTCCTGATTCAAGGATCAGAGACATGGCAGTGCATTTTCTTGTCTCTACCAGATGCTTGTGAACAGCCGAAACCGCAAGCAGCGACGGTATGGCAACATGGTTCTCGTCAACGCCTCTGTCTGAAAGGATAAGGATATTGGCTCCCTGTCTGTAAGCCTTGTCAACTTCCACAAAAAGGTGATTAATAGCGCTTTTCAGCGGCGCACTCTTATAATAGAGTGTGGAGATCTTCGCCGCCTTAAAGCCCTCTTTCTTTATATTCTCTATCTTAAGGAGATCCAGATCCGTGAGGATAGGATTGTTTATCTTTAATACCTGGCAGTTTTCCGGAACTTCTTCCAAAAGGTTTCCGTTCTTTCCAACATATACCGTCCTCGAAGTGACTATTTCTTCTCTCTGCGCGTCTATAGGCGGATTTGTTACCTGCGCGAATAACTGTTTAAAATAATAGAACAACGGCTGATATTCATCCGAAAGCGCAGCTATAGGAGTATCCACGCCCATCGATCCTATTGCTTCTGTTCCGCCCAGCGCCATGTTCAGGATACCGTCATGATAATTCTCCCAGGTATATCCGAAAGCCTTCTGGAGTCTCTTTCTGTATTCGCCGTTTATTACAGGCACCTTTTTATTTGGTATCTTTAACTCTGAAAGCAGGGTGAGCTTGCTGTCAAGCCACTCGCCGTAAGGCCTGCTCAACGCGAATTTTTCCTTGATCTCATCGTCGAGGATTATCCTCTTTTCCCTTGTATCGACCAGAAGTGGCTTGCCCGGATGAAGCCTTTCCTTCTTAATTATGTGGCTCTCATCAAGCGGAAGCACTCCCACTTCCGATGAAAGGATAAGTCTGTTGTCATCGGTAACCACATATCTTGAAGGTCTTAAACCGTTGCGGTCAAGGATAGCACCCATGACATCGCCGTCCGAAAACAGTATTGAAGCCGGTCCGTCCCATGGCTCCATCATGGTAGCGTAATACTGATAAAAATCTCTTTCCTCCTGCGTAAGGGTCTCATTATGATCCCAAGGCTCAGGTATCATGATCATCATCGCAAGCGGAAGCGGCAGACCGCTCATTACAAGGAATTCCAGTGTGTTGTCAACCATTGCCGAATCCGAGCCGCTCTGTGAGATCACAGGAAGAACCTTTGTCATATCCTCATCCGAGAAAACCTCGGTATGCATGGTCTCTTCCCTTGCCAGCATCTTATCAGCATTTCCCCTGATCGTATTGATCTCGCCGTTATGAACTATAAATCTGTTAGGATGCGCCCTGTTCCAGCTCGGCATCGTATTGGTCGAAAAACGTGAATGGACCATTGCGATCGCGGATTCATAATCCTTATCCTGAAGATCTTTAAAAAATGTGCGCAGCTGTCCGACCAGGAACATACCCTTATAAACGATGGTCCTGCATGAAAGCGAAACCACGTAAGTATTAATGTTGGACTGTTCGAACTCTCTTCTAATAACATAGAGCTTTCTGTCAAAATCAAGATCCTCTTTGATACCCTGCGCTCTTTCTATAAATGCCTGCCAGATGTTCGGCATGCATATCCTTGCTTTATTTCCCAGAACCTCAGGCTCGCAATCCACCTTTCTCCACGCAAGAAACTTAAGTCCGGCCTTCTTGACGATGATCTCGAAAAGAGTTTTGGCCTGTCTCATATCAAGTTCATTCTGTGGGAAAAAGAACATACCGACGCCGTAACCTCTTTTTTCCGGAAGTTCAACGCCCTGTTCCTTCATCTTCTTTACAAAAAACCTGTGAGGTATCTGCGTAAGAATACCTACGCCGTCTCCGGTCTTGCCTTCAGCATCCTTGCCGGCTCTGTGCTCCAGCTTTTCAACTATGTAAAGAGCATCATTAACAAGCTTATGATCCGCTTTTCCTTCAATATTGATAACCGCACCGATTCCGCAGTTGTCGTGCTCAAACTCCGGACGATACAGGCCTTCCTTACGGATTTTTTCAAATTGATCAGTCATAGATATTCCTCCATTGCTTTTATTACTATCATTTTCCAATCGTGTCTCTGTACATAAAAAAGAAGACAAAGGTCTCCGGAATTCATCCCAGACGCCTTTGTCTTTACGATTTTCGATTTTAATTCTAAATCGGAGAAATGTCAAGACATTTTTTTAAAACAAGTTACTATTCACCGTTCATCTTAATAAGCAATAACCTATTTCATTATACAGGATAATCATTGTCAAAGCATGCCGTACACAGCGGCAGTCCGCCGGTCATCTTATCGAAATCCTCGATATCAAGATATTTGAGCGAATCCGCTCCGATCTTTTCTCTTATCTGATCCGCTCCGTTTTCGGAAGCGATCAGCTGGTTTGTACTCGGCACATCAGTCCCGTAATAACAAGGATACAGGAACGGCGGTGAACTGATCCTGACATGCACTGTCTTTGCTCCCGCTTCCTTCAGCATTATGATTATCTGGCGCATTGTATTGCCTCTTACGATCGAGTCGTCTATAAGCACTATCCTCTTATCTTTTACAATGCTTTTAAGGATGCTGAGCTTCATATGAACGGCAGTCTTACGCTCCTCATCTGTAGGTTTTATAAAACTTCTTCCTATATAGCTGTTTTTATGAAAAATAAGTTCGAATGGTATTCCCGATGCTTTTGCGTATCCCATCGCCGCAACAAGTCCCGAATCCGGAACTCCCGCCACGATATCCGCTTCGGGAACCATCGTCTTCGCAAGAGCCATTCCCGCCGCAAATCTCGCGTCATGAACAAAGATCCCGTCAAGCTTTGAATCATTTCTCGCAAAATAAATATATTCGAAAATACAGTGGGCTCTTTTGCCGCCGCACAGACTTTTATCGCTTTTTATTCCGTCAGAGGTTATTGTTATTATCTCGCCCGGTTCCACATCCCTGATAAGCTTTCCTCCCACCGCTTCAATAGCGGCGCTCTCGGAAGCGAGGATATGATCTTCTCCTCTCTTTCCAACGGCTAAAGGTTTGATCCCCAGCGGATCCCTTATCCCGACAAGCTTTCTCGGACTTGCGACAATACAGGCGAATCCTCCTTTAAGAACCCTTCCAACCTTTGCCACGGCTTCTTCGATTGAACCCGATTCAACTCTCTTGCTTACGATCTCATAAGCCAGGACCTCCGAATCCGAGGTTGAATAATGAGCCTGTCCCCTGTACATCTGAACCCTCTTGAGTTCATCAGCATTAGTTATGTTTCCATTATGTACGAGCGCCAGACTGCCTTTGATATAGTTCATCGCAAACGGCTGCGCATTTTCTATGACGCTTGCTCCCGACGTAGAATACCGCACATGACCGACGCCTATATTTCCCGTCATACGGTTAAGGTCTTCTTTGGAAAAGACTTCACTTACCAGTCCCATTCCTTTTTTCGTGATAATGTTTCCCTGCGGTCCTTCCGTATCCGAAACCGACATTCCCGCGGATTCCTGCCCCCTGTGCTGCAGGGCAAGAAGTCCGTAGTAAATGTCTTTTGATACTGTTTTAGAGGAAAGTGAAAATATACCGAACACACCGCATTCTTCATGGATCTTATCTAACATCATTTATGCCTCGATATTTTTTTTAAGAAACCACCGGCATTCGTGCCGCTCCGTGCCCGGGAACATACGGTTCCATTCTGCTGAGTGCGGCTGTAATCTGCCAGAGACATTGGTTCAGTCGTATCAATAAACGCTGAATAACAGCTTTCCGTAGCTTGGGAACGGCCAGCACTCTTCGCTGGTAAGCATTTCGGCTTCGTCAACATATTTTCTCAAACCGTCCATCTTAGGAAGTACTTCGTCTCTTATAACCTTTGAAGTCTCCATCACATCTTCATTTTTCTTAAGATCAGCAAGCGCCGCCTCAAGCTCTTCAACTTTTTCAAGAATGCAGTCTGTGATCTCCGAAAGTCTTTCCATTGTAGAGATCTCATAATTGCATTTTACATTGCTGCTGACAGATTTCATAAGGGATGTAGTGCTTGCAAGGCTGTAAAGGTAACCTTCGATCGCCGGAAGATAATTCTTTCTTACCATGTCAACCATAGTATGGCCTTCGATATTGACTGTCTTGCAGTAATTTTCAAGCATGATCTCGCATCTTGAATTGATCTCAGACTCGGTAAATACTTTGTGTCTTAAGAGCATCTCTTTGTTCTTTTCATCCAGAAGATGAGGCATCGCGTCTGCTGTGGTCTTAAGATTTGAAAGGCCTCTGACCTCGGTTGCTTCCTTAACCCAGTCTTCTCCGTAACCGTTGCCGTTAAAGAGGATCCTCTCATGCTTCTTGATGGTCTCTTTTATGAGATCATGAAGATCTGCTTCAAAGTTTTCGGAATTCTCAAGTCTGTCCGCATACTGCTTAAGGCTCTCTGCTACCGAAGCGTTGAGCATGATGTTGCAGCAGGCGATACTGTTGGAAGAACCGAGGGATCTGAATTCAAATTTATTACCGGTAAATGCAAACGGTGAAGTACGGTTACGGTCTGTAGTATCCCTTGAAAATCTAGGAAGGGAGTGAACGCCGAGTTTCATGAT
The DNA here is from genome assembly GCA_902783965.1 of uncultured Lachnospiraceae bacterium. Classification (GTDB taxonomy): domain Bacteria; phylum Bacillota; class Clostridia; order Lachnospirales; family Lachnospiraceae; genus RUG11200. The sequence goes on along the minus strand of CACZSY010000223.1, from coordinate 442 downwards.
AACTTTTTCTTTTCCTTCATAAGGCGTATCATTCTTTATCGCGTCAAGGATGGCAGTGAGTTCATCTCCGAGGAATACAGAAATGATTGCCGGAGGAGCTTCATTTGCTCCAAGTCTGTGATCATTTCCCGCAGTCGCTACGGAAAGTCTCAAAAGATCCTGATAATCGTCAACTGCCTGGATAACAGCGCAAAGGAAAAGAAGGAACTGCGCGTTCTCATAAGGTGTCTCACCCGGTGAAAGAAGATTAACGCCGGTATCTGTAGCCATTGACCAGTTGTTGTGCTTACCTGATCCGTTAACGCCTGCGAAAGGCTTCTCGTGAAGGAGGCATACGAGACCGTGGCGTGCTGCAACCTTCTGCATGATCTCCATCATGAGCTGGTTCTGGTCTGTAGCGATATTCGTGGAAGAATAGATCGGAGCGAGCTCGTGCTGTGCG
>CACZSY010000222.1 GCA_902783965.1 uncultured Lachnospiraceae bacterium | reverse complement strand
GAAGATAAGATAATTAATGGTGAAGTGCCGGATACCGAGCATTATGTATCTCAGAAGAAAGTAGTAAAAGCGATAGCGCATGATATGGTTCACTTTACTGAGATCGGCGATAAATATATGGGAATTGACCATGCAAGTAAAGACTTGTTATTTGCGTTGGGTCAAAACAATATTCTGACTTCCGAGCAGAGTAATTATATCCAGAGTGGGAAACTGGTAGAGTTGATAGATGATGTCGCAGCGGAAAGAGGTATTGATAAGAAAACCGCCTCAGAATATGTAAGCCGTGCGGAGAGTTTTGATAAAGAAGCATATAAATATGGTTTTTACTTTAAAGAAAACAGACAGGAAGGAGAATACCCTTTTACCCAAAGCCCGGAGCAGGTTACAAAACTGAAAGAAGCCAGTGATGAGCAGCTTGATAAGATGATAAAAGATAATAACAGGCAGATGCAGGATCTGCTTAAATATGAGGAGGCAGCAGTTAATACTAAAAATGAAGCATCCACATTGCTTCGGGAACTGGAAAATATCAAAACAGAAGGGCATATGAATTCCGTAGAATATGATGAGATGCACCAGTTTCTTGTAGATGTATCGAATCTCGGAAACGGAATGTATTACAGAAAAAAACAAATGGGTGAGGTCAGGCACCTGTGTCAGTGGGATTATTGTGCACTTGCCACCCGTATCAAAGAATTTGCACAAAAACAGAAGCAACTGTTAGATGAAGCAAAACCGGATTTTAAAGCATCTGTGTATAACGGTATCAAGAACCGTAATGTACAAAACGAAATGATCATAAGGGAACAGATCAAAAGAAAAATTGTATCCAGGGATACTAAAATAGAACAGGTAAAGACTGCAACAAGCAACTTCCATAATGATACTATAGATGAGATGATGTCTCAGGCAAGAAAAATTGAAAATATTGTCATCAATTCAAAAAGTCCAACAGAAAAGTTCATTTTGGAAGCAGTGAGTTTAACAGAGCAATTGAAAAAATGCAGGCTGCATCCGATGCCTATAAGGAATGGATGGCAGCAAGGAAAAGTAATGATAAGACACTTTTGCGTCAAAAGCCCGTACTGCCATAGCAACGTTAACATTTAACTAACTCTTAAAGAAAGCCAACGTCGGGGCAGATATGGCAGATGAGAATAACTATGCAGAACAGTTAAAAACATTTTCCAATTCCAAGGAATTTAAAAATAGTATACCCGCACAGATCGATGCTGATACAGTTAAGAATTTTATCGAAAATGAAAATGCTGCAAAAGAGCTCTTAAATCAGATAACTCAGGAAAAGAGCAGGGATCTTGATAATAATAATATCAATAAAACAATCAATAACCCTGAAAGAAAGATAACAGAACCGTCATTCAGTTTGAATGTTTAGGAGATAATAGATGCAGGAGGAATCAGGATGGCAAAGGGTAAAAAAAGAGTCATCAGAGAACAAACAAAGAATCAAAGAGAGAGGATGAAGCGGTATTTCAGCCAATCTGTCGGGCTTTTGGATGATCCGACAAGCATAGTGACTGAACGCTACGGTTCCACGGGAAAGATGTTCGACGCAGAAGGCGACAAACCCGCATTTCCTTCCAAGGACCAATATGACAGTATTGAGATAGATATTCCTGAAGGATTGAATGATAAGATCGTAACAGCGGTTGTCATGGGAGCGATCATGCGTCCCGACAGGCTGAGTGACAGAGTCCTTTCCAGCGGTTCTTCAATGGGTGGACATGATATTCTGGGATTCAACAGAACATTTATTATGCAGAATCTTATCGATGGTGACAAACGTACGGGAGAGTTTGTAGATCTTTTGCCTAAAGCGCGTCAGGAAGCAAAGGAGGCTCTTATAGAATACAGCAGGGGCAATAAGGAACCTGCTCAAAAGATGTACAACGATTTCATGGATGCGACCATCAGATCATCAAGATTGTTCGGAAGGGAGATAGGTAATTCTCCACATAGTGTAAAGAATCCGGAATATGGTGTTATCCTGTTGAGCGCTGAATTGCTGGATGATCCCAGAATGGAGAAGAACGGATTAACGGAAATCGATAAGTTACGTTTTAAAAACCATTTAAAGATGCAGAATGCGTATGAAGGTTACTTAAGATCCGGTGATAAGCTTGTTAATGGAAATCATCAGGCAGGAAGCGATGAAAGAAAAAAACTTGCCGAGGAATTCATATTTAATCGTCTTCTTGCCAATCTTGGTCAGCAGGAGTCTCAAAAGCTGACAGGAGAGATCGAAACCGAAATCATGGGCGGTATGCTGAAAAAGATCGGTGTTGAACCTTCAGGTCCGTTGGATACTCAGACAGAGTATTACAGGATAAAAAATGATCCCGGTGTGATCCAGGCAGCAGAACCGATAATGGATACTTATCAGAAGTATAACATATCCGATCTTCAGGCCATTCTTGCACAGGAAAATGGTAAGGAAAAACTTATGGAAATCTATGGTGATGCCATAAGAAATTCCGATCACTACAAAGAGATCGTCAACGCAAAAGATTCGAACGCTATAAGTGATGTGCTTGACGCCTATAGTTCGAGCAATAGTTTTGAAAGAGAATTTCCCGATATAAAGGTGCCGAATGAATCTGCCAAGATAAACCGGAAGTTAAAAAATGACTATGATAAAGAGATGGCCGGGATCGAAAAAGCAGTAATAAGTAAAACGATAGACAGCGGGATCCTTTATAATTCCGATCGCAGAGAGTATGGTATCCATTCGATCGATAATAATCAGATGAAGAAAAACGCCGAGATCATATCCGGAATGTATCAGGAACTCGACAGCGCGGATGTCTGGTATAAGCGTTCATCTGAAACTTTCAGAAATCTCAAGAAAGAACTTAAGGATTTAAAAAACTATGCCCAAAAGCTTGCCGATGCAGGTAAGGAACCTACAGATAAAGAGCTTGGAGAATATGAGAGAAGGGCAAGAAAGGTTAATGCGCTTACTGAGAATTATATCAATAACAAAGTAGTTGACGGTGATTATGCACAGAACAGAATCAATACAGTGAGCAATATAAGAAGGCATCTGGGCGCCAATCTTAAGTCGGTTCTGACCGCTTATGAGAATAAGATGAATGAGCATGACGACAGGCTGATGGATGACAGCAATAAGCCTTTATATGAACAGCTAAGACCGCAGATCTATCTTGAACATACGAAAAATATCGTAAATATCAATGCTTCGGATCTTGAGGAAGCCCGTAAAAAGTCGGAATCAATGTCCTTGACTAAAGATGACGTCAAGAAAGGATACCGTGGTGATAACTGGAAAAATGCCGATTTTAATAAAGTTAAGAATCCTAACGGATACAGTATCGACAGAACAGGCGCCTACAGTATCGCACTTGCTGCCATTGCGGCAGAGGGAAAGTACTCATTAAAAGAACTCATGGATCCGACTCTTCTGCAAGATAAAAAAGCCGAAAAATTCAATGAAGTGATGAAGCATATACAGAATGGTACAAAGGAAGACCAGAAGTGGATCGCCGAAAATATATATAAGGGACAGAAAGAGATGCTCAAGATCGTCAACAAGGAGATCAAGAATATCTATTTCAGAGATCCTGATTATAAGAAGTCTGACAAGTGGATCGAATTAAAGAATCTTTCATATGCTTACTTTGATACGTGGCAGGAGATGAAACATTGCGAAGATGAGTTGATGCCGCTGGTTCAGGCTGACCAACCGGAAATTAAGAAATATGATGATTATAAGAATACCATGAGTTTAAGAATGGCACCGCTTACGGCATTACAGAGTTCGGATGATACGATCTCAGATTATATTGCAAAAATGTCGAAAGCACAGGATGAGATCAGTTTAAGAGGTCCATCGCTGGTCACAAATATGATAAAGGAAAAAGCTTTAAGAGACATTGCTGCACAGGCTGTTGAAAACAGCGCAAAAGTGCCTTTTACAGACCAGTTCTTAAATAATGAGACTGCGCTGAAGATTAAGGGAATGGACAATATAATGTTGGTAGACAAAGTTGATTCCTTAATGATGGATATGGCGATCTCGCAGGAATCCGATAAGGTGCTCGGAAAGTTCATTGATGGTTCTGCACTTAAAGATGTTAAAGCTGTATTCGATCCTTCAAAGAACGGAGCAGATGCAATAACGATCACGGGACTTCCTACAGTGGAGCAGGTAAAGCAGGATCTTAAGTATGAGACTATGGATCAGATGAATGCAAAAGAGATCGACAGGCTCACCAGCAAGGCAGTGCTTAAACTGGAAAAACAGGAAGACAAGGCCGGTCCGCTTCACAGGGAATATCTGGGAAAGTCTGAGAATGCAGTTACAAATCTGGCGAAGATGATAAAGGATAAAACGCCTCTTACAGGAAATAACAGAGAAATTGCAGTTAACTGCATTAAAGATATATTTGCTGAAAAGATGATAGGCGTTCTTGAAAAAGACGGTGTGAAACTGCCGATGAACAGCAAAAAAGATATAGAGAAGACCATTGTAAACCTCCCGCAGTTTAAAAAAGCAACCGAATATATAGGTACGGGTACGATAGGTGAATTCGCATACGAAGACAAGGCGACGGAGCTTATTAAATCATCAATGAAAGATATCAGGAAGGAACTTGATAAAACCGATGTCAGTAAAGAACTTAAGCTGGCAAGCGAAAAGAAAAAGAATAAAGTAATTGAAGATAAGGCTTTGAATATAATGAATTGATGCCGGATCAGACACAAAGTGGAAGTATCTTTATCGGATACTTCCACTTTATTTATCACAGGAAATCTGTTGATTTGTTTATATTTTTTAGTATAATAATAAAAGGCTGTTTTATAAATGATAAAACAACACAAAGGAGACACATTTTTGGATAATAGAAGCTTGAATAAAGAATTAAGCAAGGAAAAGAATCTGGCTTTCCTTGTGACAGTATGGAAATTTCCGCAGTGTACTGCAGCATTCATATCTGCGCTGGCCAGCGGCTCGATGATAATGTGGATGGAGTTCGTGGAAAAAATAAGTATACTGATCCCTTGTATACTGCTCATGGTAATGTCGATAAAACTTAACAGGAATCTTAAGTTCCGGTTTAATTACGGAACAGGCAAGGTTGAAGCGATAACAGCTTTAAGCTGCGAGATGTTTGATCTTGCGGGACTGTTGTGCGTGATCTATTTTTCGATCCGCGGGTTCAGCAATCCGGCTCACGAATCGAATTCAGCAATCGCCGTAATACTGTGTGTGGCGGGACTGGCTCTTGATGTTTTCATATTGATCGGACAAAGAAAACTTTTACATGCGGGACACAGCAGGATGATACATACAGCTTTTTTGAGTGCCCAGAAGGAGTTCGTCTTTGACGCCGTAGCGTTTGCAGCTCTTTTATTGGAGATGATCCTAAAGAACATTCATAAGGCGTCTTATTTTTCGCCGATAGCGTGCCTTCTGCTTGCTGTGCCGTTTGCATATGTGATAATACATCATATAAACGGCGCAGTAATGGAACTTGCAGACCTGACCATAGATGAAGAATGTCAGCTTAAGATCCTTAAGATCCTGAATGAATATTATGAAGAGTATGAGGATTATGGTGAGATCTACAGCCGTAAGAGCGGTGGGGTTTCGTATATAGATATTGAGCTTAACTTCCCGGATGATACCGGATATGGCAAAGTGCGGAGCACGGTTTCGAAGATAAAGAAAGAGATTGAAGAGGAGATCAAAGACAGCAGTGTGAATTTCATAATAAGCTGAGCAGACAATATCCTAAAAAACCGGGCAGATTGAGTTGAACAGATATGTTTGTAAAAGCCTTAGGCAGCGGATTATTACCGCCGTCTAAGGCTTCTTTATTACATCGACATGGCCATTGAAGCTTTGTCTCCGAGTTCTTTTCCTTTTTCTTTAATGAAATCAGATACTTTTTCCGTCTTATTGCCTGATTGTACAACAATATCTTCCTTTAGAAAATCAGCAACCCACGCTTTTTCCGCGCTTTCACTTCCGATTCCGTTCTTTACAAGAGTATTGATGTTATTAACTGCATTCTTACATTCGATCTCCTGTTCGAGCGTCATGCCTTCAACAGATTTAAGCATCTTATCGGCTTCAATGCCGTTTTGAATGACTTCGATCGTCTCCCTGATACCTGCTTCATGGTTTGGAAGCTTTCTCATATCCTCAATGAATTTGTTCCTGAGATTCTTGTAAAGCTCCGCATCGGTATTGAGCTTTGCGGCCAGAGTCTCATTGGTATTGATGAGATGCTTCATAAGCTTGTTGGCATTAAGCTTCTCGGCAGCGTTTTTAAGATCTGCAGGGATGCTGTTTTCTTTACCATTGGAATCATAGAGCTGTTTGGTAAGCTCGAGTATACACTCCCTGCTGTCAAGATTGATCGCATCGATCAGTATATCATTGGCGTTTTTATATGGAGGATCCAGCGGGAGATTTGCTTTAAGTCTCTGAGCATTGGTGCGGTTGTAACTGATATCCAGTTTCAGATCACGCTGTGCAGTCTCAAAGTTTTCAATCTTTGGCGAAAGATTCTTTCTATTCTGTTCGATCTGATTTTTGATCTGTTTCTTTACAGTAACAGATTTCATTGACTTTTGTTTTTCCAGCTCACTGACTTTGATAGAGGTTGCAATATAGCTGTTGATCTCGTGGTATTCGCTTTTCAATTCATTCAGCTTTTCAAGATTCTTTTTGGCAGCTTCAAGACGCAGCTTGTCATTATCTGAAACTTTTGAACCGCTTTCCGTTTTCTTTTTGATATCATCTTCTTTATAATTGATATACTTCAGGGTTGCAGCGATCGCAGTAAATGTTTTTTCCTCAAGAACACCATAATATTTATTATCATCCAGCGGAAAGTTGATGAGCTTGGCTTCCTTGTTCGCATCAAAAACCTTTGTCAGATCTTCCGTTGCTTTCATCATATCATTATAATCTTTTGATCCTCTGAGAAAGAGAACGTTCCTGGTAAGACCTTCATATGTTTTGCGGACATCATTTTCAAGATATAACGATTTTTTCGTATGTCTGGTCGATTCAATAAACAGATCCTGCTTCAGGTTGCTGTGCTGTGTACTCTTATCGACAGTAGCATTAAATGTGGTTGTGATGGATGAAAACAGGTTGCCGGGCTTAAGTTTTCCCTGACTCTTGATAGGAGGGACTGTCAGACTGCTTGTAAATGAGAGGTTTTCAAGCTCTTCATCATCCACGACTTTGATCTTATTATTAAGAAGTTCGCCTTTCGCCGCATCGGCCGATGCCTTCTTACCATCAATTATAGCCTCTTTGACATCATTAAGTCTTGCAACCGCTTTATCGATCTCCTCTGAAGAAAGATCATAACCGGCGAGCATTGCTCTGAAAGACTCCTGATTTATCTTCAGGATCTTTTCGGCTGTTGATTTTGGAATGACCCTGTATCCTTTGAGCGGACGGGCCTGCAGCATAGTCTCGTCTTTGCCGGAATATTTGGAACCGAAGCTCGCATCATTATCAATTCCCTGTATTCCGACAAGCTTTACAGCACCTGTTTCTTTTCCGTTCTCATCCTTTACGCGTTCGAATTTATAAAGAAAATTGCCTGTGTGCCGGTCGACATTTCCACAGATATAGTCGAGTATCTGAAGATTGGCGCAGTCCTTCTTAAGCTGGAGATTACCCTCAAGAGAAGCGAGATCGGCTTTGAGAAAATCTGAAGCGAGATCGGCTTTAACAGAAATGGAATCCAGCATTTTCTTCTTGCTGTCCTGACCAACGGCATTCTTCATGAAGGTTCCTTTTTGTTCAACACCGTCGATGTTAACGCGCATATTGGATGATGATGCGATAACATCATCTGCACCGATAAGTGATGCTACCATGCTCATGGCAGAGTTGCGCTTATCGATCTTTGCCATATTGCCAACGCCTATATTTTTTAAGATGCTGTCCTTATTCAAGGCTTTGAATGTATCCTGACAGCCGTCGAGAAGCTGATCGATCTTTTCAGGAGTCTTGAGTTCTTCAAAGAATGATTTGACTTTGGCAGCATCGAATTCATCGTTGTTATCAAGAAAATGTTCGCATGATTCGTTGAGGATCTCGGAATATGCCTGCTGATAATCTGCTATACTGGCAAACTGCGCTCCGATAAAGCTCGAGTCGGCATTGGGATTGGCTCCGAGGTTTTCATAGAAATCTTTCATAAGAGGAGAGATTTTTCCCTGCGGCGTCAGAAGATAATTAATAACAGCAGCGCGCATCTTATCATCAGGCTTTAGAGTTTCATCATACATATCAAGACCTGAGATGTTTTTTACGATCTTACCTCTTTCCTTAATATAATTGAAAGGCTCTTCATGGGCAGTAAAATATCCCTCTTCAGGCTCTTTGATATGAATACGCTGGCTCATATTGGCTCCCGCTTTATCGGTGGTCTGACCGCTAAGATCGATGATCTGTGCACGGGACTGGTCAAAGATCTCCGTAAGGTCATATTCCTCAACATCGCTTTTTTGTAAAGCATTATGGATCATCCGGGTATCTTTGCCCATCATGGTCCTGAACTTCTGAAAAGAGTTATCATTCAGAAGACGTGGAGTCAGAGAGTCAAATTCATTTTCGAGTTCGACATATCTGTTAAACATTGAAGAAAGATCCTTGCGTGAGATCTTCTTTTTATTCTCAAGCTCCAGATATGGAAAAAGGTCTTTCGTAAAATCTGAAAGCTTTTTAAGATATTCTTCATCCCTCTGGGACGGAGAGGTATTCTTTAATTTATCAAGAAAAGAGAGATACTGATCTTTTCTTTTCTGGGCACGCGGTTGTGGTTTTGGTGGCATAGTGACACACTCCTTATAGTATATTCTGGCCTTTATATAAATGTACGTTTTCTGATATGTTAATATTACTATATGCATTATGACAAATCAATGACAAATAGAGAATAGTATTTTATCGGCTCATTTTTTGGATCTGATCATTCCGGAGATCAGAATGATCATCAAAAATAAGAATGTGGCGATGATACCTCCGATCCTTACAATATGTTCGGCATAGATCAGCGTCTGGGAGCTTTCATATTCCATGCCGTCAGGAAGGATTTCAGATGTGCTCTGAGGATCACCATTTCCCGAAAAGCTGTTTGCGGCCGTTTCGTCAGACCCGGAGATAGTATCAGGATCATCAGGGACGGATGTATTATTCCGGGCAGAATCAAGCGGAAGCTTTTCCTGCCCGGATAATTCTGAACCGTTTGAATCTGCCGTTGTACTATTGGCATCTGAGCCGGATTCACGTTCACAGTATACTACATATCTTTTAGTATTCTTTCCATATGGATGGCATGTAAGCAGAGTGATCATATCTTTGTCGGGGATGATCTTTATCTTTTCAGTGTCATACGGGTCGATCACGATTATTTTTACAACTTTATAGGTCAATTCTTCCCAGAGGTTGGTTATCTTTATTTCATCATTTATTTTCAGTAATTCAATCTTTCCGAAAAAACCGGACATTCTGTGGGCGGCAATAACGCAGTTGCTGTTCTTTTGCCCCAGTGGAAGACTGGTCCTGTTCATTATAGCGGCTCCTTTTTTCATATTTGCTCTGTTGGCGCCTATATAAAGGGGAAGTTCTATTCCCATCTTTTTAATCGTAATGATACCGCAGATCTCATCCGGAAGTCCGAAATCGGTTAGAAGAAGATCGGTATCCGAATAGCTGAAAACATCTTTCAATTCCGACTGTCTGCTCAAAAAGAGATCATTATTATATTCTGCCATCCTGATATAAAGAGAATTCAGAGGCCTTTCATCCTGACTTTTTTCAGCTGAAGCAGTTTCATCCCGGGTGTCTGAATGGGTTTCGGATTTCTGCTCCGGTATATCATCAGTATCTGTGTACGGAATATTTTTTTCGATATCTGTTTTATCCCAATTGCCGTATTCTGCCAAAGCAGCTCTTTGTCTGAAATCTTCTATTACTGTTTCGGCATTTTTCCTTACCCTCCACATCCTGAGATATGGATAAGCAAGAAGTATAAGCCCTGCGGTAATAATAAGAAATGCTGTAAGATTTAATAATTTTTTCACTGTATCTGAACCGTTTCCTTTTTTTATTGATCTTCTGACAGACCCGCGAAGCGGGTACCGGTTCACGGGCAGGATTGCGGATGCCCGGTCTGACCGGTTTCATATGACTATATGATACCTTATCGGGGACCTTACTGTAAACGTGATTTTTCCGGCATTATAAGATGATCTTTGTTTAAAACTGATATAATAACAAAAAGTATTGACTTTAGCCAATTTCCATAATATTATTATAAGTAATTACTAAAAAAAATAAATAATAAACATACAAATATCAGACAAAATTGTGCATATTCAATAAAAATTGTGGAATGCGCTTGTGACACACCCCGGAGGTAATGGTTTATGAGAACCAGATATAATATATTTCACAGGATAACTGCGATAATCATAAGTCTATCTATTATATTTAATAATCCTTTTTTTATATTCAAAGATCAGCCTACACCGGTGATCGCTAAAGCGGAAAGCTTTGATTTTGACTCGTCGTTATTTACTGTTTATGATGTAACGGGTAATTTAAAAACGACAATAGACTATATAAAGGATCTTGGATATGATGATCATCCGGGTCAGGGCAGGATAGTTCTTGATCAGGATTATGTTGAAAATATCGAGATTCCTGATAATACTGTCATTGAGATAGACCTTAACGGACATACTATCTCTCCGGCAGGTGATTCTGCGCGAAGCAACATTCTTATATACGGAACATTGAAGATCATTGATTCAAGCAGTGAAAAAAACGGTGCAATTGTTTCCGATGGGACACTGGATGTGAGCGGAATAGAAATACTGAGCGGAGGAAAGCTGGCTTTTCAGGGGGGAACTATCAGAAATTTCAGAAGCACTCAGAACGGCGCAGGCATCATAGTTGAAGAAAACGGCTTTTTAAGCATGAACGGCGGCAGGATCGAAAACTGCAGCAGTGAGCTGACAGGAGGAGGGCTGTATGTATATCTTGCAGAAAATGCTGAATTTATAAAGGGGAGCATAACCGGAAACAGCGCCGAGAACGGCGGTGGTATAGCGGTTTATCGTGTTTCCAAAAATGATCCGGTCACTATGGAAAACATGACGATAAGTAATAATACAGCTGATAAATGCGGCGGCGGTATTTATGTTGATTATCCTGTCTCACTGGATCTTTCGGGTGTCAGTATTGATAATAATGATTCGGAAAACGGAGGTGGCATTTATTTCAGTAATGCCGCTGAATTAAATATGCATTCTCAGTCATCGATAAATGATAATACTGCCGGTGTTAACGGCGGCGGTATTTATTTCAATGCGTCAACTACTATGGATGGCTCTGTTCTTAATGTAACAGACGGAAGCATTAACGGCAATACAGCTGCTGAAAACGGCGGCGGCATTTATTTCTTCGAAGCGCTTCCAAAACTCAGGCATACAGTTGATCTTGATAATACCGAAATAAAAGGCAATACATCAGGCAGATACGGCGGTGGTATTTTCCTGTACAGTAAAACAGATGTTTCAATATCTGATTCTCATATTGATAACAATACTACAGGTGTTTTCGGAGGCGGTATTTTTGTTAACGGAGGTCAGACGGGGGACAACAGGAGTACATTCAGATTTGAAAACTCTTCCGCCAATGAGAATACAGTTAATTCAACTGCAACAACAGACAGAAGAGGAGCAGGTATTTATTTTGGCTCGAGAGTCATAATTGAACTCATCTCGGGAGAAGTGTGCCGTAATACCAATGCAAGATATGGCGGCGGTATTTACTCATATGATTATTCTGAGATCAGCATGTCTGAAGGGATGAAGATCTCAGAGAATTCCTGCTTTGAAAATAATGGAGCAACCCAGGGAAGCGGAATCTATCTTTACCGCAATACATTTATTATGACAGGAGGAGAGATAAACAATAATACATCTGTGAATTTTGGCGAGGGCGGCGGTATATATGCCGTTTACGGAAATGCGCAGATCATGGGAGGTACGATCAGCGGTAATGTAGTCAAAGGCAATGGAGTAGGGATCAACGCCACCTATACAACGTATTTTGAGATCAGCGGAGATACCGTGATCTCGGATAATATCAATACTGAGAGCAGTAATAACGGCGGCGGCATATATCTTAACGGCGGACGGCTTGAACTGTCTGGAAATGTACTTGTTTCAAACAATGAAAACTATAACGGCGGCGGGGTATTCCTGACGACGGCGAGCCTTGAGATCAGAGAAAATGCGCGTATAGACAGCAATAAAGCTCGTTACAGAGGCGGCGGAATATATCAGAATACCAATACGAACAGTTATACCGTTAATACGTTGATCAAGGGAGGAAAGATAATCAATAATTATGCCGGCAATAACGGCGGAGGTTTATATGCAGAGACATCCAAGCTTGTAAATGCACCATTCCGTTTTACAGGCGGAGAGATCTCGGGCAATACTGCCGCAGCTAACGGCGGCGGAATAATGATAACAAAGATCGGAGGTAATGATTCGACCGGCAAACCTCTTACGGGAGCTTCAATGGAAATATCACAGAATGCTGTCCTTGAGAATAATACTGCCAATAACGGCGGCGGCTTCTTTGTCGGAGACAACGTAAGGGCGGAGGTTTATGAAGGAGCAAGGATCGTTGGGAATACTGCCAGGTCAAACGGCGGCGGCTTCTATGTAGGCGAATATGCAAGCTTTTACCGCAGTTATGTTAATGCAGCGAACAATACTGACGGAGAGATCTATTCCCTGCAGATATACGGAGGAACGATACAGGATAATGATGCTGCAACCGGAAGAGACATTTACGTTAGTGAAACCGAACGTAATACAACATTATATAAGATATCATATTTCTCCGCAGTAAAAGCTTCACAGATGGATTCTGCATCATCCAATGCATATTGGGTGGATGAGGTGACACTTGAAAACAGGAGTACTGCCATAAGCAATAAACAGAAGGTTGATAACGGCGAAACTCCAAGATACAGTGCATATACTTATAATGATATCAGTGAAAGTACAGCACGGATAGGTTCCAGCAATTATACTACCGTCCAGGCAGCTGTAAATGCAATCGTTAACTCAACTGCCCAGGGCACTGATATCATACTGCTGAAATCACATAAAGAAACGGTGATAATTCCGGATGGAGTGACTGCTTCACTTGACCTTAACGGTTTTTCGCTTATGGGTGAAGCTGCCAGTGTTATAACGGTGGAGTCAGGTGCCGATCTGACCATAAAGGATACCTCCGCAGGTAAAAGCGGAAAGATAACGGGAGGAAAAGGAACAAATTATACCCTCGGTTCAAGTACTGCAAGATGGGGCGGAGGAGTACTGGCACTGGGAACACTCAGGGTTGAAGGAGGAACATTTACGCAAAACCGTACGCCAAACGGCTCGGCAATAGCTGTAATAAACGGAACTCTTGAGATGACAGGCGGTATATTTGAAAATAATGGTTATGACAACAGTACTCCTACAATTAGAACAGAGGCATCGGTTGTTTCTGTCAACGGTGTTACGCTGAGAAATAACCAGGGAAGAGGATTCTATATAGCAGGAACTGTCAATCCTGCCGCTCCATCGGATATACAGATAAAGAATACTGATATATCGGGACATACAGGCGATAATGTTTCATCGGTTATTTTCACCAGGAAAGCTTCGGCAGTTATTGAGAACTGCGAGTTTACAGATAATACCGGAAACAGCAGCTGCGGCATGATCCAGGCAGAAGGCGGCGATTGCGTATTATATGTAAAAGATACCGTTGTACGGGGGAATACAACAAATCTGGGTACGGGTATCTATAATAATAATGCGTTCATTCATCTTGACAATGTGACCGTAACGGAGAACTGCGCAAAATCTGAAGGAGGAGGTCTTTTCTCGGCATGGAATGGACGAACATATTTAAAAAATACATTTATCTATAATAATTATGCAGCTTCATGCGGAAATGATATCAGGCTGGATTCAAGCTGTTATTTTTATAACGAGGACGGTAATGAAAGTGATCACAGAGCTGTTGAAAATATAGGAATGGCAGGCTATGACAGCTGGTTTGAAGAGATTACAGGCATCTATTATGTTGACAACAAGGATGATCACGGTGCAGCAGGTGTGGAATTCTGTAATATAAACGGTGATCTGGTCGCAGCAGGCACTAACAGGGTTTCAGGAACAAAATATCTTACGGCAGCTAAAGCTCCCGACTCTTTTGAGGCGGTAGCTGAGATAACGGATACAGGAGTACAGTATACAACACTGGACGCTGCGGTTAAAGCCGCGCTATTAAGAGATGATCATGTTGAGATCAGACTTCTTGATGATATAAGCGAAAAGGTGATCATTAACAGGAACGGTGCGGATATAACGATCGATTTTAACGGACATGTAATCAACGCGATCTATGGTTCTACAAGAGTCTTCTATATAAGAGGAGCAAGAGTGGAATTAAAAGACAGCACCGGGGGAGGAAAGATAAAGGGCGTCGATACGGATGAAAATACAGATATTATGAAACTTCCAAGGGCGATCTATCTTATAGGCGCTCAGCTTACGGTCGAAAATATCGAGATAACAGGATTCAGGAACAGAGATTCCGGTGCGGCGATCTACTGCGTTGCCGGATATGATGAATCTAATATTGCATATAATACAGAAATTCATATTAAAGAAGGAACTGTATTTTCCAATAATCATGCAGGAAGGCCGGACAGTACAGAGGTGCGCGGCGGAGCTATATATTTTGCGACCAGAGCCAACGGTCATAATGTGTTTGAGATGACAGGCGGAAGCTTTATCAATAATCAGGCTGACAGAGGCGGAGCTATATATTTTGCGGCTGCGACAGCAAATGATTATTGTACGATCTCCATTACGGACGGCCTGTTTGAAGGAAATAATGCCGTAAGTTATGGCGGTTCGATATTCTATGACGGTAATTCAAGTGTTAATGATACTGATTCCGTAACTATGTATGGGTTTACCATGAGAAATAATTCCGCGGCAGACGGCGGAGCCATTTACGGACAGAGGCTTTCAAATAAAAATAATAAGGTTATATTTGGAAATGACAGTAAGAAGACCATATTTGACGGAAATACGTCAAGGGGCAGTTTTTCTGCGGTCTATATCAATAATGATTACGGAAATGTAGAGGGAGTTGATATAAGGAATATTGAGATACTGAATAACAATTCAAGAGGCAGTCATACTTTCTATGTAAGTGTACAGAATATACATGCGAAAGATATCGTAGCCCATGATAATTATTCATATCAGAGTAATTCAGGTCTGACGATATGTGCAGGAGAACTGCTTGTGGAGGACTGTATTACTTATAACAACTACGCGCGTGTCAATCTTGCCGGATTTGAGATCGCAAGCCCTGCTGCCAATAACATAAACGGGACAAAAACAGTAAGAAACTGTGAGTCTTATAATAATTCGGCAGACTCGGGTGCCGGAATGTGGTGCAGCTGTAATCAGGAGATTACATTGGACAGCATAGAAGTTCATGATAATGAATCAAGAGCAAGCGGCAGTATGGTTTTCTCAGGGAATGCAGCAGTGAGAACAGTGACTGTCATTAATTGTCATATATATGATAATAAAGTTCTTGGTAACGGCGGCGGGATCTGGTGTACAAGCTTTAACAGGGGAACCCTGCATCTCAGAAATACCGTAATAGAGAATAACAGGGCTGGAAGCTCCGGAGGAGGTATCTATCTTCAGAATGGAGGTTCATATATTAAAATAGATGAAGACAGTAAGATCCTGAATAATGAATCGGGAGGTTCCGGCGGCGGTGTATATATATACTACGGAAATCTTGAGATAATAGACGGACTTATATCCGGAAACAGGACATTGGCGGGATATGGCGGCGGTGTATACTGGTATAACAATAATGAGAATTCTTATCTGAGAATGACAGGCGGTACTATCAGCAATAATATCGCAGGAACGAAAGGTAATTACTGGGGCGGCGGTATATATATCAGCGGTTACTGCAGAAATACAGCAGATGTTCCTCTCATTGAGATCGAGGGGGGAGTTATTGAAGGCAATTCAGCTTATCATGGCGGCGGTATTTTTATTGAAGGATATAACAATGCGGCATATTCACTTCCAAGATTAAGGATTACCGGAGCCGAGATAATTAATAATTATGCAAAATCACACGGCGGCGGTATTTTCAATAATAACAATGCAAACGATACCATCATAAGCGGGACTGCAGTTATAACGGGAAATTCAGCGGGAACCGGCGGCGGAGGGATCTATGTCGAGTATGGCAGGACCAATGTTAGGCTTGAAGGAGGAAAGCTTTATGGTAATAAGGCATCCACGGGCAACGATGTATTGATCTCTTATAACAGTAGCTGGAGAAATTCCAATCTGTATCTGTATAAAGCCTCTGAGATGTTTGGCGGCGGCGACGGATACAGAAGTCTAGGATGGATAGACGAGACTACGGGAGCAGTTAACACAGAGATAATAAAGCTCCGTCCGATGGGAAGAAATTATCCTTATACCCTGAGTTATCGTCAGACAGGTAAGGTTGTAGCTGTATACAACGATACAGAATATACCTCTGTTGAAGAAGCGCTTAATGCGATCGCAGCATCTGCATCAAAACAGGGCGAGATAATTATGGTTGATGATTCGGTGGAATCAATAACGATAGAGCCTTCTATCAATGTAAAGCTTAATCTGAACGGACATACATTAAGAGGCGGAGGAACATCCACGATAACCAACAGAGGAATTCTGGAGATAACGGATCAGAAAAAAACAGTGACAACAGGCACTGCAACATATCCTGAAAATAACCTTACCGGAAAGATAACAGGAACCTCCACTATATCGGGCGGTGGAGTAAATGTTAAAAGCGGTACGGTCACAATGACCGGAGGAATAATAGCAGAGTGCTTAGCGGGAGGCAACAGTACAAGTGATTCGAACGGCGGCGGCGCAGTATCTGTCGAAGGCGGTGAATTCATTCTAAGAGACGGAATCATATCCGATAATATAGCAAGAAACGGCTCCGCAGTACTTGTCAAGACGCCTTCCGGAGTATTTACGATGTACGGAGGCGAGATAAAAAACAACAGGACTGTAGAAACCGGAGACAGTACAACCCAGGGAAATGGCGGTGCGATATATAACCGCGGCGGAAAAGTCAATATTCACGGAGGAACTATCAGCGGCAATAAAGCCTTTAAGGGCGGAGCGATCTATAATTCCAACGGAACTACCAATATAATCGGTACTTCAGTTTC
>CACZSY010000221.1 GCA_902783965.1 uncultured Lachnospiraceae bacterium | reverse complement strand
GTACTGGGCTTGAACCCAGCACCTGTCAGAGAGTCACCCACCGCCCAAAGGGCAGTGGGTTTTCTCTTCGTTTTATAACCTCTCTTTTCCACCTGTCCTTGACCGCAGGTTTAATTTATCTCTGCAGTTATCTCCGTAAATTATTTTACAATAATAATTAGTATACAATCATCGCCATTAGCTGTAAAAAATACTGTAAAAAGGCGCTTTGTCGGTCTTGAGCTATATTGTCCTCTATGATATACTATTCTCAGATAACTCATTTATTTTGTCAACTGTGTATATCATTTCTCTATATTCCATTATAAAGGATGGTGTTCATTTTGAAAAGGTTTAATAACCGTTATATATTATTAATCATATTGTTGGGATTATTTACCATGCTCTTGCCTGTCACACCGGCGAAGGCTTCTTCAGAAGGGAAAAAAGGGCCTGAATCATTGACCGTCGGCGTCCCGTTGGATCGCTGTCCTATCTTCTATGCCGACGAAGAGAGTGGCGAGATCGTGGGAATAGGCGCCGACATCATGCGTCAGGCAGCAAAAAAAGCAGGATATGAAGTTGATTTTATTTCCATTAAAGAAAACAATCTTAAAGATGCCCTGGACAATGAAGCTTACGACATCTTACTGCCTTTCGGCAGCGCCATTAAGAGCACTTCCGGAAAGCAGACCGTTGTTACCGACAATCTTTTCCAGACTCCGTTCACGCTTGTTACCGAAGACAACCGAAGGATCCTTTCGTTGAACAGGCTTCGCATCGGCATGCTCAATTCCATGAGCGGCGTTGCCGATACTGTAAAAAATCTGTATCCGGGGATCGAGATCTCCATGTATGATACGATGAACGAATGTGTGGACAGCCTGCGCGCCGGCAAGGTAGACGCTCTGCTCTATAATTCCTATGTATGGAATTACATCCTGCAAAAGCCTGCCTATTCCAATCTTATCATGCAGCCTTCTGCGATGTTTTCAATGGATTTTCGCGCCGCCGCTGTCGATACTCCCGAAAGCAGGATCATAATAGAACGTCTGAATAAAGGGATCTCCAGGCTTGAAGATACCTACCGTCAGGCCGTCATCCTGGATTATACTTCACGCAGGCTCTACCGCTATGATATATCGGATTACATTTATAAATACGGTATCATCATCCTGCTCGTAGTCATGCTGTTTCTGACGCTTCTGATAATCACAGTTCAGAAGATACATACCGTCCGGCTTGAACAGGAAGAAAAGATGTGTGAGCTGATGGATCACGATCCTCGTACGGGCGTTCTCAGCCTTCAAGGATTCCGCAAACGTGTTTCAAAGCTTCTTACCGAAAATCCTTATATACCTTATCTTCTTGTTTATACCAATATCAAAAATTTTAAGTATATCAATGAAAGAATGGGCAGGGACGCGGGAGACGAGCTTCTGCGATTCTGGGCGGACAGCACCATGAAAACCCTGACAGAAGAAGAGGAAATGGCGCGTATTGGCGGCGATCATTTTGTGATGCTCCAGCGCCTCGGAGGAGAAGAAAAGATCGAAGAATACGATCAGACCGTTATAGAGTCGGTAAGAAATTATTTTATTGATAAAGGAAGGGAAAACCGTCTTCTCATCTGCGGCGGCATTTACATACTTACGCCTGAAGACTATCATAATATCGATGTGGATCATATGATCGATCTTGCCCATACGGCAGAAAAGAAAGTAAGCGAGACTACCAAGGACGGATATGCTTTTTACAATCCGGAACAATGGGAAAGGGGCAAGCGCAGCTTCGATATCATCGGTCACCTTCATACCGCTCTCAGTTCGGGGGAGATACAGGTATGGTACCAGCCGCAGGTTAATTTTGATACCGGCGAGATCACCGGCGCAGAAGCATTATGCCGCTGGAATCATGCCAAGCTTGGCTGGATAAGTCCGGGTGAGTTCATCCCTGCTCTTGAAGAAGCAGGTCTTATAAGCGAGCTTGATCTGTATGTCTGGGAACAGGTGTGCAAGGATCTTCACAGATGGAACGAGCTGGGACAGCACCGTTCAATTTCCGTAAACCTTTCGCGCTGCGATATCATTAAAGAAATAGACGTTGTACAGATCTTCAGTGATCTTATTGATAAATACGATCTTACTCCGGATCAGCTCAGGATAGAGATAACCGAATCCGTATATGTTGAAAAGCCTGAGCTCCTTATCAATACCACAGAAAGGCTTCGCGAACTCGGTTTTCAGGTCGAGATGGACGATTTCGGAAGCGGATACTCATCTTTGCATATGTTAAAAGAAGTTCCGGTAAACCGTATAAAATTAGACCTTCATTTCCTTACGAAATCGGGCGATCCGGAAAAGAGCCGCATTATCATCCGCTATATTGTCCAGATGGTCAATTCCTTAAAGATGGGGCTTATCGCCGAGGGTGTTGAGACGGTCGATCAGGCGCGTTTTCTGAAGAACAAAGGCTGCTGCGAAATGCAGGGATTTTTCTTCCACAAACCTATGCCGGTTAAGGATTTTGAAAATATAAACGATGAAGAAAACACCGGCAACACCGATAACACCGGCAACACCGATAATACCGGCAACGCCTATAACACCAACAATACCGACAATACTGATAATACCGATAAAGATATCTCCTAACGCGCGTGTGCATATCCACGGAGTGTTTTTATCAGTAAATTAACGAAATTCCCTATGATATAAAAAAATACAAGGCGCCGGCCGCAGGGAGCGTTGTTAAATGGCTGCAAAACCGTTTTCAAGATCCGTTATTATATCGTCTATATGCTCAGTTCCGATAGAAAGACGGATAGTATTAGGCTTAATGCCCTGATCTAAGAGTTCCTCTGTCGAAAGCTGTGAATGTGTTGTTGACGCCGGATGGATAACAAGGCTCTTTACATCGGCAACATTGGCGAGGAGAGAGAATATCTTAAGATTGTCTATAAACTTCCATGCTTCCTCCTGACCGCCCTTTATATCAAAGGTGAAGATAGAACCGCCGCCGTTAGGGAAATATCTCTTATAAAGCTCATGATCCGGATGATCCGGAAGCGATGGATGATTGACTTTCTCCACCAGCGGATGAGCACTCAAAAATTCAACAACTTTCTTCGTATTCTCCGTATGTCTCTCAACCCTGAGCGAAAGGGTCTCAACGCCCTGAAGCAGCAGGAATGCGTTAAAAGGTGACAGTGTAGCTCCCGTATCCCTCAAAAGTATAGCGCGGATATATGTTACAAATGCCGCAGGTCCCACCACCTCATAGAAGGAAACGCCGTGATAACTCGGATTGGCTTCAGCGATATTTGGATACTTTCCGCTTGCCTTCCAGTTAAATTTACCAGACTCTATGATTATTCCTCCAAGTGTCGTTCCGTGTCCGCCGATGAATTTCGTTGCGGAATGAACAACTATATCTGCTCCATGCTCGATAGGACGGATAAGATAAGGCGTTCCGAAAGTATTATCAACAACCACAGGTATCCCATATCTGTGCGCCAGTTCAGATATCGCGTCAATATCAGGAATATCGCTGTTCGGATTTCCCAGTGTCTCAAGATAAATGGCTCTTGTATTCTCCTTTATCGCGCTCTCGACCTCTTTAAGATCATGCGCGTCAACAAATGTCGTCTCGATCCCGTACTGCGGAAGCGTATGCGCGAGCAGATTAAAGCTGCCGCCGTAAATGGTCTTCTGGGCTACTATATGACCGCCGTTTGCCGCAAGCGCTTCGATGGTATATGTAATGGCCGCTGCTCCGGATGCAAGCGCCAGAGCCGCGCTTCCGCCCTCAAGAGCCGCAAGTCTTCTCTCCAGGACATCCTGTGTCGTATTGGTAAGTCTTCCATAAATATTTCCCGCGTCTGCAAGTCCGAAACGGTCAGCCGCATGCTTGCTGTTGCGGAATACATAAGATGCTGTCTGATAAATAGGCACCGCCCTTGAATCTGTTGTCGGGTCCGCCTGCTCCTGTCCTACGTGTATCTGTAATGTTTCAAATCTATAATTGCTCATAATGTTCTCTCCTTTAATATCTTATTTTTTTCTGTCTTTTTCTGATTATCTTCAAATATATTATTCTTTTTTTGCTGTCTTTTTCTGATTATCTTCAAATATATTATTCTTTTTTTGCTGTCTTTTTCTGATTATCTTCAAATATCTTATTCTATTTCTTTTCCTGTCTTTTTCTGATAATCTTCAAGCGCCGATTTTATTGCTTCCTCTGCCAGCACGCTGCAATGCATCTTATAATCTGGAAGTCCGTCCAGTGCCTCCGCAACTGCTTTATTGGTAAGCTTCCTTACCTCGCTTAACGGCTGACCTTTGATCATTTCCGTTGCCATCGAGCTTGAAGCTATAGCGCTTCCGCAGCCAAAGGTCTCAAACTTGACATCCTTTACGATATCATCCTCTATCTTAAGATACATTTTCATGATGTCTCCGCATTTCGCGTTACCGACTTCACCAATCCCGTCCGCATCCTCGATCACTCCGACGTTTCTCGGATTACGAAAATGATCCATTACTTTTTCACTGTATAAAGCCATCTTTTCTGTCCTCCCGATCTATAAGATAAATTCTTTCTTACCGTTTACAAGGTCTCTCCAGATCGGAGAAAAACCTCTCAGATACTCTACGACTTCCTTAACGGACTTTATCACATATTCAACTTCTTCGTCCGTTATCTCTTCGTTAATGCTCAGCCGCAGCGAACCGTGTGCTACATCATGCACCCTGCCTATAGCAAGAAGAACATGGCTCGGATCAAGTGAACCGGAGGTACAGGCCGAACCCGATGACGCGCATATTCCTTTATCATCGAGCAGGAGCAGAAGCGACTCTCCTTCGATCCCTTCAAAACAGAAATTGACATTTCCCGGAAGCCTGTGCTCTTCATCTCCGTTTACAGCGGAATGCGGTATCTCTTTAAGACCGGCTATCAGCCTGTCACGCTTTGCTGAAATAAGCGCTGCATTTTTATCAAGATCTCTTACCGCTTCCTTAAGCGCTTCCGCCATCGCCGCGATACCCGGAACATTTTCCGTTCCCGCACGTCTTCCTCTCTCCTGCGCTCCGCCTTCTATAAGGTTTTTAACCGGAATGCCTTTCTTCATATAAAGGAAACCGACTCCCTTAGGTCCGTGGAATTTATGAGCCGAAGCCGAAAGCATGTCGATATTATCATCTTCCACATTCACCGGAATGTGCCCGACCGCCTGAACGGCATCCACATGGAATAATACCTTTGCCCTCCTGCAGATCTCACCTATCTGTCTTATAGGCTGGATCGTTCCGATCTCATTATTGGCGTACATGACTGACACAAGGCAGGTATCTTCACGTATAGCTTTTTCAACCTCTTCAGGTCTTACCAGCCCGTCTTCATGCACATCCACAAGAGTGACTTCAAACCCTTCCTTCTTAAATTTCTCCAGCGTATGCAGAACCGCATGATGTTCAAATGCGGTGGAGACTATGTGAAGCTTGCCCTTCCTTTTTCCTATTGCCGCTGCCGAAAGGATTGCCTGATTATCCGCTTCGCTTCCTCCTGAGGTAAATATTATCTCCCTTGCGCCCGCTCCTATTACAGAAGCTACCTCCTCACGTGCTTTTTCCAGCACTTCTTTAGCCTTCTGTCCGTGAGTGTAAAGACTTGACGGATTGCCCCAACAGGAATTCATCAGGGTACACATGACATCTATTGCCGCTTTACTCATCTTTGTGGTTGCGGCGTTATCAGCATAGATCACTGTAATCTCTCCTTTCGATCATTTATAACGCTCCGGTACGGCTCTGCTTTCTATGTGCCGCGCATCTGCCCTGCCGGCCGCAGAGAATTTTTCGTATCCTCCGCGCATCTGCGATATGTGAGAGTATAACTCCATTTACCTACCGTGTCAATAGGTTTTTTATAAATTTTTTTCTTGATTTACCCACTTACCCTGTGATATAGTAGGTAAAAGGATTTTTAAAGGAAGGCTGGGTTATTAAAATGATCTCAACAAAAGGAAGATACGCGATACGTGTGATGATAGATCTTGCTGAAAATCAAAGCGACGGCTATATCCCGTTAAAGGACATCGCCGCCAGACAGGAAGTCTCCAAAAAATATCTGGAGATCATCGTTAAAGAAATGGTTACCGGCGGACTAATAACCGGCGCCAGCGGAAAAGGCGGCGGTTACAAACTTTGCAGGAAACCCGAAGATTACAATATCGGAGAGATACTTGAACTTATGGAAGGTACGCTTTCTCCTATCGCCTGCCTTTCAAGCGGGACAAATGAATGTCCGAGACGCAAAGCCTGCCAGACTCTTCCGATGTGGACCGAATTTGACAACCTGGTTCACGACTTCTTTTACGGAAAGAAACTGAGCGACCTTATACATTCTTAAATATATTCATCCTACTGTGAAAGCATGAGACTTAACTGATACTGGAACGCGTCAAGCTCGTTATTCGATATTGTCAGCGCTTCATCAATATCATAATCTATCAGAAAATCATTTTTAATGGCTACTATCCTGTTCTTCTTTCCCTGCTTTAACAGTTCGACAGCGAATGCTCCCATAAGCGAGCCGTACATCCTGTCCTTTGCCGAAGGCTGTCCGCCTCTTTGTATATAACCGAGCACAGATACCCTTGACTCAATACCGGTCTTTTCCCTTATCATGCCGGCAAGCGCAGGCGCGTCCGCAACTCCCTCCGCTACAACTACGAGATAGCTGTTTCTTCCGTTCTCATGCCTTTTCTTGATTTCGTCTATAACGGCGTCATAGTTTCCGTCAAAAGTCTCCGGTATGAGTATCGCGTCCGCTGAAGACGCCATTCCTGCCCAAAGGGCTATATATCCTCTTTTTCTTCCCATGACTTCCACAACGGAACACCTGCCGTGCGACACAGAAGAATCCCTAATGCTGTCTATCGCTCTCATCGCTGTATTGGCAGCCGTATCAAAACCTAAAGTATACTCGGTACAAGCCACATCCCTGTCGATCGTTCCCGGGATACATATTACATTTATCCCCTCTTGAATAAATAACGAAGCGCCTCTCAAAGTTCCGTCTCCGCCTATCGCAACAAGGGCATCGATGCCTGCGCTCCTGAGATTTTCCGCTGCCTTCTTCCTGTTTTCTTCTTTAAGGAATCTGTCGCTGCGGCTGGTATAAAGAACGGTGCCGCCGCTGTTATTGATATTTCTTACCGCATCCATATCAAGCGGTATTGTCTCCCAATCTATAAGTCCCTCATATCCTCTTAAAACTCCGACAACCTCAAAATCAAGATGAAGCGCCGAACATACAACAGCCCTGACCGCCGAATTCATGCCCGGAGCATCTCCTCCGCTTGTAAGCAATGCTATCTTCATATGCTTTTTCTCCTTGTTTTAATGATCAACAACGCAAGTATATCACAATCATGCTCATTTAGCTACTGTTAATACTTTTGCCGGGGAGAAAGCAGTATTTATAATCCTTATCAGGTTCTTTAGCACTCTTGAATAATACTTCGTTTTAACGCTTATCATTTCTACGTCTTAACAAAAATGTTCATTAATGATATAATGATGCTGTTCCCGAAAAATGAGGTAATTAATGTCAAATACTTATTACATTGACAGTGAAAATGTCGGCGACGCCTGGATAGACCTTGTAGGCATAGATGCGGATAATACTTATTATCTCTTCTATACCGGTAAATCGCCCCGGATAACCTACAACAGTCTGCTGCATCTTTTAGATGCCGGGACTAAGCCGCAGTTCATCTTATGCAAGGAAGGCAATAACGGACTGGATTTTCAGCTTGTAAGTTTCCTCGGTTTTCAGCTGCACGCCGATAAAGAGCAGAACGCCGTCATAGTTTCAAATGATACAGGATTTGATGCTGTGGTCAGTTTCTGGTCAAAGCAGGGGTATAAAGTCAGCAGGCTTACGGTAAAGCAGATTCACACTCTTGAAGCTATGAGCAGGAACGCCGGCAAGTCTTCGGACGCTGCTCCCGCAGGTGGACAGGCAACTGTTGCCGGAGAAAATGCTCTGCCTGCGAAAAACGTCAAACCTGATAATGGTCACGCAGACAAAAAAGCTTTAAGGGGTGGAAATGCTTCGACTGCCGGTAAAGCTTCCAAGTCCGGCAAGTCTTCGAATAAAGACATGCTCCACAATGTTGAGATGACGGAACTTTACACGATAATCAATTGTCTTGGCAAAGACAATTCTTCCGGAATACACCTTGCATGTGTACAGTTTTACGGAGAAAAAAAAGGCGATAATATTTATAAACATCTTAAAAAAGAAAAATTTCAGGCTCCTCCTGTCAACTGGAAAAAGAAAACCAGGATCGACAAATTCTGTTCTCTCATTTTCAAATACAGTGAAAAAGCCGATATGGAAGTCCCGAAGGGACTGCCCCAGTTTATCAGCTCTTCACTCAATGATAATGATGACAAGAAATCGATCCAGAAGAAGCTTGAAAAAGATTTCGGAAAAGACGCTTCTGATATCTATAAGATACTTAAGCCATTTGTCACGATCATAGTAAAGATATGAAAGATTTCGGGAACAGAAAAAGGGCTTTCGCCGCAGATGATCAAGCATCCGGGCGAAGCCCCTTCTTTATATACCGGCATGTATCTCCTGTATTTTACACTATATACCGGTATGTATCTCCTGTATTTTTACACTTCTATCTTCCATATATCATTTTTTCCATATATGCCAGTTCTGAGAATGCATGCTTATCTTCATCAAGAAAGAACAGCTTGTTCTCATCTCCCACAGAATACTCATATGTGATCTTTTCGCCCGTCTTAAAGCCTGCAGGGGCATAACCGAAATCTCCGGCAAACCACCCTATCAATTCTTTGGTTGACGCATTTCGGAAACTGTATCTGTAATACATGTAATATCTTTTAAATTTATCAAAAATATACTCAGGACCTTCTTTATATCCAATGCGTTCACAAAGGCAGTAGACAACAGGCTTTGCGCCATCGACTGCCTGTCTGCTCTTTTCATCGGTAAACACCGTTTCCGGATACTTCGATTCTATAAGATCCACATTATCAAATTGAAGTTTATATCCCTTTGGAAGTTTTTCCCTGCTGTACTCACTGAATCTGCAGTCCGCGCATTTATCCATATATACAAGAGGTCCGTTCAGGATATCTGCAAATTTACCTGCTTCCTCCACGCTGACCCTTTTGCACTCATCAAGTTCTTCACCCAACAGCTCCTGCGCCTGCTTAAGGATTTCATCCTTTGAAGGAATAAGTCTGCAGTAATGATATACTCCGAGGTCGCCGATAATGATATCGGTATCTTCAGAAAATGCTCCATACTCAACCACCGTCTTTTCCGGAAGCTGAGCTTTAAGCAGATCAGGGCAATGATTAAATGAATTTCTGTAAACTGCTTTAATACTTTTCGGAAACTTAACTTCTTTAAGGGCTGAATAATTATTGAAACCTCCGGCTATAAACTGCACTCCATCCATGATGACAACAGATGATACAGTATCATTGGAAAAAATATCCGTTTCAACCGCAATAACAGGTTTGCCCTTATACTCCGCAGGAACTGTTATTTCTTTTTCCTTGCAGTTTTCTATCCTGCACAGCCATGAAGTCTTATCCACATTATAATCTCCGACAAATCTATATCCGGAGATATTGGCGATCTCGATGAATCTCATCCCTCCGGTATCTTCTTTATCCTCTCTGTCCATCAGCTCGGTGATCACAGTTGCAGCCACGCCTATCGCTGTAAATACTGCCAGAAATATAAAAATCTTTTTAATTTTTTTCATGTCGGAGTCTCCTTCCGCAGTGCTTATCCTTATCTGCAATACGACAGGTCGGCGCGATCAATCTTCTGTATGATTACCGCACCGACCTATATTATTATGCATCGTCTATCCGCTGCCGCTTAATTTCTTGCTTTATAATCTTCGTCTATCTGTTCTTTCCATGCTCCGCCGTCGAACGTGGCTTTCATCTTTGATGACTTGCAGCGTCTTATGCTTGATACCGCTGACTGAAGCACTTCATAATTTAAAGCTGTTCCCACAGCATCGCATCTGTAATTAGCTGCTCTGTCGGCTGATATTCCTATATCGCCCGCTGCCTTGACCGCATCGATATTTGCTCCCAGATAAAGGAATTCCCAGTTGTGTTTTTCCTTTTTCTTGCTGATCATCTTCTTGACTTCCGATGCGCTGTACTTTCTGCTGGCATTCTCCATACCGTCTGTGGTTATTACAAATAACGTCTTCGCCGGTCTGTTCTCACCCTCTTTTTTCTGTATCTTACCAATGTGACGTATCGCTTCGCCGACTGCGTCAAGAAGGGCTGTGCATCCTCCTACATAATAATCATTATCGGTCATCTTCTCAACCTTCGAGATGTCAACTCTGTCATGCAGAACAGTGCTTGCGTCGCTGAATAACACCGTCGATACGATCGCCTCGCCTTCTTCCTTCTGCTGCTTTGTTATCATGGAGTTGAAACCACCGATGGTGTCTGATTCAAGTCCACTCATTGAACCGCTTTTGTCAAGGATAAATACAAGCTCAGTTAAATTCTCTTTCATGTCAATTACCTCCATTTATAATAATCTTATCTTCATCTTTGCCGGAAAGCTTTACTCTGATCTTGTCTTTATCCGGCTTATTTGCTTTTGTTAAGGTAATTGTACATAAAAATGATAATGAATTGGTCACCTGTCAGGCGACATTTTACGCGATCGAACAGTCCATCAGATTATCTCAACCTGGCACATCTTCATCGTCATTATCGCCGCCTCATGGCTCTGCGGCGTAACTCCGGCGCAGCATGCCGGATCAACGGAGATCTTTATCTCAGGATGATATGTCTTTAACAGAAGCGCGTTTGAGACCACGCAGATGTCCGTGCAAAGTCCGATCAGTTCAACTTCCTCAAAGCTGTAATTCATCCAGCCGCTGTATCCGAAGTTTTCTTTATTAATGATCTCACAGCCTGACGTGTCAAGCTCAGACGATATCTCCCAGCCGGAAGTTCCTTCAATGCAATGAGGTACAGGAAGATATTTTCCTTCATTTGTCTCAAGATAATCCTCATGATGTGTATCTCTTGTGAAAATGATCTCATCGCCCCTGCCGCGGTATTCTTCTATCTTCTTTTTTACCGCCGGAACTATCGCGACCGCTTCCTTCGTTCCCAGCGCCGCATCAATAAAATCATTCTGCATATCAATTACAATAAGTGTCTTTTTCACTGTGCCAACCTCTGTTCTTAAAAATGATTTCATGTGTATATTATGATGTTTTTTATTATTTGTAAAGAATTATTTTCCTATGATATAAGAAACACCCGCCTTCGTTTTTACCGAAGGCAGGTACACCAGATATTCTATGAAAACTGTTGAAACAACTTTACTTCTTAAACCATCCTTTTTTTTCATACGGAACAGATTCGATCGACAGGCATTCATAACCTGTAGCCTTGATCGCACTCATAAGCTTGTCTTCATCTACCTTTTCCTCAGTAAGGAATACTGCTTCCTTTTTGGAGCGTGAAGCCGATACCTTCTTTGCTGACGGAACAGCATTTCTTATCGTATCGCAGATATGAGCCTCACACATTCCGCACATCATTCCTTCGATCTTTAAGGTTGTTTTTATCATTGTCACATCTTCCCTCTCTTTCAAGAACTCTGCCGGCATAATACTCTATGATAATTTCTATATGCTTGATCATTTTCCCCAATCGTCAGATCCGGATGACGGTCATACCGCCTTTGCCAACTGCATCAGCGATATTCCTCTCCTGTAATCCGCACACAATTCCTGCGTACATTTTTTGTATAGTTCAAATGTCCTGACCGCCTCTTCCTTGTCCGTATAAACCTTCCAGCAGCCTTTGCAGATATAGTTGCAGGCTTTATTCTCAATAAAACCGGAAACGTCCAGCGGCGGATATCCCAGGAACAATCCTATCTCATGCGAAAATTCTTTATATTCTTCAAGCCTTTCAATAAGATGCTCAAGACATTTTTTACAGTTTCCCGAACCGGCTTTTTCCGTGCAATATCCTCTTTCCTGGAGAATACATTCGGCGGTTTCATTTTTAAGATCTTTATGAAGCATTGACGGTCTGTACGCATAGACCAGCGCTTTTTTGTCCCAGATCCTGAGCAGCTTTATCCTTATCCCCTTTCTTTTGAGCATGCCGTCAATCCCGCAGATCTCTTCTTTGAGGGCGTCCGGTTCTTCGTTGCATATCATATAATCATCCGCAAGCACTGCTCCGTTCTCTTCGCATACGCTGACCCAGTTTCTCATCCATTCTCCGTCACCCCAGCCGTATGAACCGAAAAGAGCGACCTTCTTTCCGTTAAGCTTCTCTTTGCATGAATCAAAAACCGGTTGGAATTCGGAATCTTCAAGTTCTTCAACTCCCATCGACGGACAGCCGAAGATAACCATATCATATTCATCCATCATATCTTTCGTAAAATCTCTTACATAAAAAACATCTGTTTCAGCTCCCACGCTGTCACATCCCTGCGCTATTGCCTGCGCCATCATTTTGGTGTTGCCCGTTCCGCTCCAGTAAACAACTGCTGTCTTACCCATTTTTCTTTCCTTCTTTCATAATTTTAATTTCTTTATCACTAAACAGTCCCGCGCCGTTTGGCCTAAGCATACCGTGTGAAGACTGTATTAATGTCAGACCGCATACTCTTCCAGTATGGACTTTAGCGCCGCCATTGAACTGGAATGTGCTCTCGCCACTATGGTCTTCTTGCCTTTCGCGCCGTTCATCGCGCATCTTAGTGCTTTGTGTGATATTGTATCTGTAAATAACACTAAAAGATCCGGATTCCCGAAATCCCTTAACGAAGTTTTCAGCTTCGAATATACCTTTGCCTTGGAATTATATTCATTGCAAAGATCTATATAATTTCTGGTCATGCGTTCATTTCCGCCAACAATGACAATACTCATAACTTTTCCTTTCTCATATAGAATGTATTGTGATCGGGTATGAGGGAATCTTACCATCTCCTCGCCGCGCCGGTGTGCGCCTGATAAAACCGAGAATACTCTTCGCACACCCCCGTGTGCATAAAATTTAGCATCGGTTAGCAGTTGCTAACCGATGCTAGGATACAATATTATGATATATTTGTCAAGCCATTTTGATTCTCTTTTTAAGATTTTTAAGTTTGTTAATTGAAAAACTAAACGCAACCTTTATACCCATCAGTTGCATTTAGTCTTACAAATAAGAAAACCATATAAAGCCCACCTTGACAAGATCACATCTAAGTGGATACAATAACTGTAGTCTTTTTTGTTCCGATTGGGAGAGAGTTTTTTTCGTCAGTGGTACGGGTGAGCCCTTAAGCCGCTGATATAGTATAAAAGCGATCTCCTAATCAGGAGTAGAAAGGACTTTTTTAGCTAAAAATATAGAAAGGAGTTAATAAAAACAACTTAAAAAACATGCCATCTTGTAGATTAATCAAAAAGATGGTACAATATCCTTAACCAAGAAGGATTCCCTTTGGGTAAATAGAGGTAGTCCTTCAAGGGCTTTCTCTGACTTGGAATATTAGAGAAAGGAAAGAGAGTATGGCATTAACTACATTATATCATGGTACAGATATTGAAAGCGCTAAGATAATCTGTAAGGGTACCGGCATAGATTTAAGAAGATGCAATATAAAAACAGATTTCGGAAAAGGATTCTATACGACAGACAGCTATGAAAGAGCTGCTAAATGGGCTGATCGCAAAGCTATTGCTAGGGCTAGCAAGCCTGCTGTCATTACTATATTGTTCGATTATGAATCAGCTCAAGATATTATTGAGCGTTTTCATGATGATTTACGATGGGGAAGATTCATAATTAACAATAGAAACGGTTTGAATTATATTAATAACATTCCGTTTAAGGACAACAATC
>CACZSY010000220.1 GCA_902783965.1 uncultured Lachnospiraceae bacterium | reverse complement strand
TGGTGTCTCAGATCATCTATAAATCTATAGAAAGATAAGTGCATAACCATCATTTCTACTGGCTATACACTTATTATACGAGGAGAATTGTTATGAGTTCTATTGAAATACGAAAGATTGGAATCACAAAACTTGATACAGATGCTGTAGTAAATGCGGCCAATACAGGCCTTTGGGAAGGCAGCGGTGTGTGTGGATTTGTTTTTCGCGATGCAGGATCAAAAGAAATGACTGCTGCATGCCAGAAAATCGGGCATTGCGATGAAGGATCTGCTGTTATCACGCCCGGATTCAGACTCCCTGCGAAATATGTGATCCACGCAGTTGGTCCCAGATGGTACGGTGGAGAGCGTAACGAGCCGAAGCTGCTTTACAGTGCATACATGAAGTCACTTCTTCTTGCAAAGGAAAATGGTCTGCATTCTATCGGTTTTCCATTGATATCCGCAGGCATATTCGGTTATCCGGTAGATAAGGCCTGGCAAAAAGCAATTCAGGCATGCAATGACTTTATCAAAGATAATCCTGATTATGATATCAAGATCATCTTTGCCGTACTGGATGACAGGATCCTTGATGTCGGCGAAAAAACGCTTAAGCAGAACGAGGTAGAAGACTAAATGCTAGAAAAATAAAAACGATAAAAGGAGAATTAAAATGGAAAAGTTCGAGTACAAAGTGTTTGCTTATGATACAAAAGGTTTTTGGGGTGGAGATGTGGAGACCCATAAGATTGAAAATCAGCTTAACCAACTTGGAAATGATGGATGGGAAATGGTTAGTTGTACATCTACTAACCAAAGTTATGGAGCGTCCAAAAGTATAGTATGTATTTTTAAAAGAAAGAAGGATCAATAAATTTCATTTAAAGAATTTTTCGCCATCAGAGCTAAGGCGGAATGGATTACGAATTAATATTATACTTATGGTGACCGAAAATGACAGGGGTTGTATATCCTTTTTCTCGAATAAGTTTCAACGTCTTTTCGCCGGCGCTGTGATCATCTGTTCCAAAGAAATCGAAATGCATATCCGATATTATTAGATCATATGGTGCTTTGTGCTGAATTGCATCCTCAAGCTGTTCAATTGCATCGCTGGCATTTCTTGCCCAGTCGATGGTATCAAAATCGTATTTCTTGAGATACATTGATACACCGATATACTTTGTGTTATTGTCTTCGATTATAAGAATTCTCTTGATATTCATAGAAACGCCCTCCTGTATCTGATCATAATCCAACCGCAATGGAGGTATTATAACAAAATGTCAGCTGAATTTCCAGTGAAACTTTGATATCCTCACTATTATTTACAGGAGTGTGAATAACATTGCCGTTAGCTGATAAACCGTCATTTTACATCCATCCGTAAATGGTTTATACTTAAGAAAAAAACAGAAGTAAGAGAAAAGTAAGGGAGAAGCGAGGTGACGAGATGGCGCAGATACAAGTGACGAACCTGACATTCTCATATGAAGGAAGCGCTGATGATATTCTTAAGGATGCGACTTTTAACATTGATACAGACTGGAAACTAGGACTCATCGGAAGAAATGGAAAAGGTAAGACAACTCTTCTGAATCTGTTTATGGGAAGGTATGATTACAGTGGAAGGATAACAGCCGGCACCAGATTTGATTATTTTCCATATCAGATGACGGAAGCGGAATATGAAAAGAATGCAGCGGATCTGATCGGGGTATGGAAGCCGCAGATTGAAAGCTGGCAAGTGTTGATACAGATGAACCAGCTTGACATGGATCCGGAATGTCTGTACAGACCTTTTAAAACGCTGAGTTTTGGCGAACGTACAAGAGTTATGCTGGCGGTATTATTTGCAGATGAAAATGAGTTTCTTCTCGTTGATGAGCCGACCAATCATCTGGACGAAAGTGCACGCGATATAGTTAAAGAATATCTTGCCACTAAGAAAGGCTTCATACTTGTATCACATGATCGAGATCTGCTTGACGGGGTATGTGATCACGTTCTTGTTTTAAACAGGGCAAGCATTGAAGTTCAGGCAGGGAATTTCTCTTCCTGGTGGGAAAACAAGGAGAAGCAGGATGCTTTTCGACGATCAGAAAATGAAAAGCATCTGAAAGAAATTGGTAAATTAAAAACAGCGGCTGACAGGAGCAGTAGATGGGCTGATAAAAATGAAAACAGCAAGATAGGATTTGATCCGGTCAAAGAGCACGACAGAAGCATTGCTGCGAGAGCCTTTATCGGAGCTAAGACTAAGAAGATGCAGGCGCGGGTAAAAGCCTACGAGACGCGTATTGACAGGGAGATTGAAGAGAAGGAAGGATTACTGCAGGATATTGAGCGTGTGACTGACTTAAAGATACAGCCGCTTAAGTTTCATAAAGAGGTACTGGTAAATGCAAATGATCTCTCACTGAGATATCCTGATGCTGATAAGAGCCTGTTTGATGGACTTAAGTTTCAGGTGCGCAGGGGTGAAAGAATGATCCTTTCCGGTGATAACGGGTGCGGAAAATCCAGTGCTTTGCATGCTGTCCTTGATCGTGCAAATACAAAGGAGTACAAACGAAACACTGAATTGCTTGTTTCAGGGAACTTAGACGTTGCGTCAGGACTGATCATTTCCTATGTCAGTCAGGATACATCCTTTCTATCAGGTTCTCTTAAGGATTTTTGTAAAGAGAGAGAACTTGATGAGAGTTTATTTCTGGCAGTACTCAGACAGCTTGATCTTTCGAGGGAACAGTTTGTAAAGAACATGGAAGAATTCTCCGAAGGACAGAAAAAGAAAGTGCTTATAGCTGCCAGCCTGATCACGCCAGCACATCTTTATATCTGGGATGAACCACTCAATTACATAGATGTCTTTTCACGAATGCAGATTGAGAAGCTGATACTTAAGTATGAGCCAACGATGCTGATCGTTGAGCATGATGTCAGATTTCAGGAAAAGATTGCAACGAGAGTTGTTACTGTCAAGTAATCGTTGGCAATTTTTTATCATGCAGAATTATTTTATGTATCAAGCTCATCCTAACGGCACAAGTCATATCCG
>CACZSY010000219.1 GCA_902783965.1 uncultured Lachnospiraceae bacterium | reverse complement strand
CGGATATGACTTGTGCCGTTAGGATGAGCTTGATACATAAAATAATTCTGCATGATAAAAAATTGCCAACGATTACTTGACAGTAACTGACACTGCTATTATAATAGCTATAATTGACAAAACATATTAAAATAGCTATTATAATAGCAGTATATTGTTTGCTGAAAACATGTCATTTTATTAAGGAAGTGTTCGAATATGACAGAATATGTATGGGAAACTGCTGATGAAATAGATCTTAAAATAGCAAAGAGACTAAGAAATATCAGGCGCAGAAGAAATATAACTCAAAAACAACTTGCGCAGCGAAGCAGCGTCAGCTATGCTTCGCTTAAAAAATTTGAACAGACAGGTGAAATATCGCTTATTTCTCTGACTAAGATCGCAATGGAGCTGGGACTTGCCGATGAATTGAGATCGCTTTTTACTCAGGCAGATTATATGAGTATTGAGGAGGTATTGAAGGATGGGAGATAAAACCTTAGAGGTTATATATCATGGTGATCTGGTAGGAAGATTGGCACAAACAGCCGATATGAGGATTGCATTTCAATATTCGGATGAATGGATAAAAAGAGGTTTTGCTATAAGCCCGTTTTCCTTGCCTTTATCGGATAAGGTGTATATACCAAGAGAGGAGAAGAGGGATGTTTTCCATGGACTTTTTGGAGTATTTGCGGACAGCCTTCCTGATTCCTGGGGAGAAGTGCTACTTGACAGATATCTTCGTTCTAAAGATATAGATCCCGGCAGTATTACAGTTATAGACCGCCTTTCGTTTGTTGGAAATTCTGGGATGGGTGCGTTG
Organism: uncultured Lachnospiraceae bacterium; assembly: GCA_902783965.1. Classification (GTDB taxonomy): domain Bacteria; phylum Bacillota; class Clostridia; order Lachnospirales; family Lachnospiraceae; genus RUG11200. Next base: position 3,552 of record CACZSY010000219.1, on the reverse strand, counting down.
GAATATCGTCCGTCTAGAACTTCTGATTTCAGTTTTAACAGTTTGGATTATGATGAACTGGCAAGTGAGTGCGGTAAAGTACTTTCATCACAAGATACCGGGAAACTTGATATACTGTATCAGCTTGGAGGTTCAAGCGGGGGAACCCGTCCCAAAGTGCTTATTAGTGAAGAAGGGAAAGACTGGATAGTAAAGTTTCCTGCCAGTAGAGATCCTTCAATATGCGGAAAAAGAGAATATGATTACTCTGTTTGTGCAAAAAAATGTAATATAGCGATGACGCAGACGGAGCTTATTCCTTCAAAAGTATGTGAAGGATATTTTAAGACCGAACGGTTTGACAGAATTAATGGGAAGAAAATATTTTCAATCACTGCAGCAGGAATACTAGAGGCTGATTTTAGAGCTCCATCTTGTGATTATTCCACTATGATGAAACTGATAAAGATATTGACAAGGGACAATAAGGAAGATAAGAAGCAGATGTATAGAATGATGTGCTTTAATGTACTTAATCACAACAGAGACGATCATACCAAGAATTTTTCTTTTTTATACACTGATGAAGAGGGATGGCGGCTTTCACCGGCATATGACCTGACATATAGTGACACATATTTTGGTGAGCAGACAACTTCTGTTAACGGAAAAGGTAAGAATATTTCTGAAGAAGACCTGATCAGTGTTGGTATTGATGCCGGGTTATCTAAGAAATTCTGTAAGGAAACTCTGGATATGATAAGAAAGACATCTGAAGAATTGAGAAAATACTTAAGTGGGAATGATCACTTGAAAGGAAAAAGGATTTCATATAAAGACGGGATAAATGAACTGGGAGATCTAAAAAACAGTTGAAGCCCTGTTCTCCTGATGCTAGAATAAGTAAATAGACGTTTTAAAAATTGGAGAATGCAGCATGAAATTCTTTAAATCCTCACAGGAAAAACAACTGGACAGCATTATAGATAAACTCAATATGGATATGTCCAACAATTATAAAGACAACGCCAATGCCGATATTAAGGAGTTTGAGACGGCGTTGGATTCTTTGCGTTTGGCAGGAGAGATGAAAGAGTCGGTGATCGCTAAATATGACTTGGTTTTAAAATCCTATAAAGAAAAAATGAAAGGCTACAGTCATAAGGATCAGAAACCGTATTGGTAAAAATGAAGAAAAATAATATGATGAGAACAGAACCAGATGTTACAACACTCAAACATAAACATGGTGGGCAGAAATGTCCGCCTTGATCATTTTCAGAAGCTATTGAATATTAGAAATCAAAATCTCTTGTTTGAAATATCAAACTGAAAAGGTTATAATGAATTAATAAAGAAAACGGCATTTATTCTTTGGAGGAAGAAATTATGGGAACTTACTTGAATCCAGGATATAAAGCATTTCAGATTGCAAAAAACTCTGAAATATTCGTTGATAAGACCGAGATGATCTTATATACGAATTCAGTTGTTTATACAAATCAAAGATATATTTCAGTATCCAGACCACGCCGCTTCGGAAAATCAATGGCGGCTGATATGCTTTGCGCATATTACGGAAAAGAAGATGCTTCGGAATTATTCAGCAAATGCCTGATTTCAAAACATGAGAAATGGGATAAGTATCTGGGAAAGTTTAATGTTATCAGATTAGTGATGACAGATTTTTTCAAGGAAGGCAGAAGCGTTTCTGATGCTTTATCAAGGCTTCAAAAAAGAGTTATAAAAGAATTAAAGACCGAGTATCCGGATGTAGATTATTTTGATGATAATAATCTGATAGATTCAATGGAAGACATTCATTCTGAAAAAAATAGTCTGTTCGTTGTGATCATCGATGAATGGGATGCAGTTTTCAGAGAATGTAAGGAAGATAAAGATGGTCAGAAGAAATATCTTGATTTTCTGCGTGACATGCTGAAAGATAAAAGCTATATCGCATTGGCTTATATGACGGGTATACTTCCGATCAAAAAATACGGAAAGCATTCAGCCTTGAATATGTTTGATGAGTATTCGATGATCTCTCCAATGCAGCTCGCTCCTTATTCAGGGTTTACGGAAGATGAAGTCAGACACTTATGTGATTCATATGGCCGGGATTTTAATGCGATCAAAGAATGGTATGACGGATATATAGTAAGCGGAAGTATTCCTCCGGATCCAGGCTACAGAATTCAAAAAATAACCGGTAAAGAATTAAAACCTGAAAGATATGCGATATACAGTCCGTTATCTGTTGTGTCATCGGTATTAAAAGGACAGATACAGAATTACTGGACAAAGACTGAGACATATGAAGCACTGGAAGCCTATATAAAAATGAATCAGTCAGGACTCAGAGATGCTGTCGTATATATGATGAATGGCAACAGATTAAGAATAGATGTATCAACATATCAGAATGATATGACGACATTTAATAATCGTGATGATGTTCTGACGCTTCTGATCCATCTGGGATACCTTGGATATGATGATGAGACCAAAGAAGTCTTTATACCGAATAAAGAAATAGCGGAAGAATTTAAGATATCAACCAGATCGGAAGACTGGGTTGAAACATTCAAAAGCTTTGAAACATCACAGAAGCTGCTTTCTGCAATCTGGGAAAATGATGAAGAGAAGACAGCGGAATTAATAGAGCTTGCGCATGACAGGGCAGGCAACAAAACATATAATGACGAAGCCGCATTAAGCTATGGTATCCAATATGCAATGTATGCGGCTCAGAAATATTACACGACAATTCAAGAGCTTGATTCCGGAAAAGGATATGCAGACCTTGTATATCTCCCATCTCCAAAATATCCGGATAAACCTGCACTGCTTATGGAGCTTAAATACAATAAAGATGTGAAGACTGCAGCAGACCAGGTACGGGCACGAAACTATCCACAGGTACTTGAACATTATGAAGGAAATCTGTTGATAGTAAGCATTAATTATGATAAAGATGCTAAAGATGACGGCTTTAAGAAGCACAGCTGCATGATAGAGAGAATGTAGTGTTCATATAAGAAGGCGGACAGAAATGTCCGCCTTAATCTTTGAGTTCATTAATAATCTGAATAGTCTTTGATCTGGGATATGGTTTTCTGACATCGGTCAGTCCTAGAATATAGTCAACGGAAGTATCATAATAATTAGCCATTTCGATAAGAATTGGTGTCGGGATATCATTTTCTCCAGTTTCATACTTGGAATATCCAGTCTGAGACATACCAAGTATCTTAGCAAATTGTGTCTGATTCATATCTATGTCTTCACGAAGGTCTCTTATTCTTTTATATTTCATTTTAAAGTCCAATTAGCAGAAGTGTGAATTTTGAGGTTGAATCTGCTATAACAATATTACATTTTTCACTTAGAGTAAAATTATAATTGGCAAAAACATATTAAATCAAAAAGAAGAGGCCGAAGCCTCTTCCCAATCATACAGAAATCATTTAGTATTAAGTTTGAGAAAAATATTACAAAAAGGAACTGTATGATGACTACAATGATAACGGAAAAAGGAATAACATTCAAGGAGTTAGAGAAGAATATTTT
>CACZSY010000218.1 GCA_902783965.1 uncultured Lachnospiraceae bacterium | reverse complement strand
TTAACAGGTAAGCAACTACCGCGATTATAGGAACGCCTAAGAACATTCCGAGGAATCCGCCGTAAGCGCCTCCGATAGTGATGCCGAATATTACCCATAAAGGCTTAAGTCCTACGGACTGGCCGAGGATCTTAGGTCCAAGATACAGACCATCAAACTGTTGGAGTATGAAGACCAGTATCGTGAACGCGATAGCCTGTACGGGCTCTATGATTATCAGTATGATGATGGACGGTATCGCGCCGATGAACGGTCCGAAATATGGTATCATATTGGTCACTCCAACGATAACGCTGATGAGCAGCGCATAGGAGAGACCGAGGATGTTCATTATTATAAAGCAGAGCAGACCGATGATGAGCGAGTCTATGGCTTTTCCTATTACAAAGGCGGAAAAAATGGAGTTGCAGTCCTTTACCGTTCCGAGAAAGCTTCTTGCTTTGTCTTTAGGAAGAATGGCATAGACAACTCTGGTCGCGTTGTCGGCGAGCTTGTATTTGTCGGCTATCATATATACCGAGATGACAAATGCGAGCACGATATTTATAAGCAGGCTTACAAGCGAGATGGAGAGGTTTATCAGCTTTGGGAAGACGTCCGATATAAGGGACGTGCTGAATTCCATGATCTGCGGCATGGAATTATTTATCTGCTTTTCAACTACGCTCCAGTCTATTGAAGGAAGTCGCTTTTCTATGTTTTTAAGCCATTTTAATATAAGATCATAAATCGCCGGTATCTTCTGTGTGAGTTCCGAAATGCTGTCAAACAGCTGCGGTATGATGAAGGCGAGTATCAGCACCAGTATTCCGATAAACAATAAATACGCCAGCAGAATAGAGAGGATGCTGCGCAATTTCCTTGACCGTATCTTAAATACTCTTATAAGGAGACGGCGGTCGATGGTCTTTACCAGAGGATTTAAGAAATATGCTATAAAAAATGCCGCAATAAACGGGCTTAGGGCAGATGCGAGGAACCTGATGCCTTCAATGATGGAGTTCAGATTCATGAGCATGGCAATAAAGATCGAGCCTAAGATTATGACACACAGAACATACGCGCTGATGAGCATATAGCGGTGGTCTTTCTTAAACTGGAATCTTTCGCTGTGCTTATTTCCGTTATTTCCGGAGATTTGAACGGTATCCGCAGTTGGAATCTGATCGTTGAACTGAGCTGATCCGGAAGTATTATTCTGATCGGTAGTCTTATTATTTTTTGTCATACTTTGACCTCTTTGATGAACGGGGATCTTATACTTAAGGCGCATGGTTTTTCTTTCTGAAAAACCCGCGGCGTTCCTGAATAATCCCGTAAATTAAGTATAAATTTTTAAAGAAATATAGTCAACCCCAATAACAAAAATTATAGTCAACCCCAATAACAAAAAATTGACAAAAAGAAAGCGGGGTATTATCATTTAATTACATATATAGAGCGTGATAAAAAAGGTTTAATTCAGTCCCGAAATCAGTCTCTTTTACAGGTGTCACGGTAAAAATACGGATTTAAGTTACTGAAGAATACAGAATATGGGGATAGCAGATAATGAGAAGGTAAATGAAGGAGGCCTTGCGGTATGGAAGAAGAGCTTAGAAAATGCATGAAGAACAGGGAGCTGTCTTGGCTTGAATTTAATGAAAGAGTGCTTAATGAAGCCGGAAATAAGAATGTTCCGGCAGCAGAGAGACTGACATTTGTCTCAATATACCAGTCGAACCTTGACGAATTCTACATGGTCAGGGTGGGAACCCTTATGGTGCAGATGCATTCCCATGAGATCATCAAGGATAACAAGACCAATATGACAAGTCTTGAACAGGTTCAGGCGATACTTGAAAGAACGAGGACGCTTGATGTCAAGAAGGAAAAAATATACGAAGAACTGATGGAAGAGCTTGCTGCCTATGGCGTAAGGCTGATCAATTTCGATAAGCTCGACATCAAGGAAGCCAATTATCTTGAAGAATATTTTGACGAGCACGTTGCACCGTTCCTTTCGCCGATGATAGTAGGAAAGCAGCAGCCTTTCCCGTTCCTTGAGAATAAGGCATTGTATGCGGCAGTTGGGCTTATGAACAGCAAAGGGAAGAGCAGAATGGGGATTGTTGCCTGCTCGAATTCGGTATTTACAAGACTTATTGAGATTCCGACGAGACCGGGCACGTTCATGCTTTCAGAGGAGCTGATACTTCATTTTGTATCGAAGCTTTTCCCTAAATATACCATAGCTGAAAAGTCGCTTCTAAGGCTTACCAGAAATGCTGACATAGACCCTACGGACATTCAGGATGAGGATCTTGATTACAGGGAGATCATGGAAAAACTTATCCGCAAGAGAAGGAAACTTTCTCCGGTAAGACTTGAGATTTCAAGGAAGCTTTCAAAGAAGATGCTGAGTCTTCTTATGGACAATATAGGGATCGACGAGGAATATGTTTTTAACACGCGCACACCGCTGGATATGAAATTTGTCTTCGGTCTGCAGAATTTCCTGCGCGACGAAAAGCAGCTTTTCTATGAGAAGCTTTCCAGCAGGTTATCGCCGGCGGTCGATCTGAGACGCAATATATTTGAACAGATATGCCGCAAGGACGTTCTGCTTTCCTATCCGTTTGAGAGCATGAAGACTTTTATCTCGATGCTGCAGGAAGCGGCGGAAGACGATTCGGTCGTATCTATCAAGATGACTCTTTACAGGGTGGCAGACCACAGCCAGATCGTGGACGCGCTGTCGCTGGCGGCGGAAAACGGTAAGGAAGTTGTTGTTCTTGTCGAGCTTCGAGCTAGATTTGACGAGGCCAATAATATTGAGATGTCAAGAAAGCTTGAGGACGCGGGATGCAGGGTCATCTACGGACTCGGAGATTATAAGGTTCATTCAAAACTCTGCCTTATCACGAGGAATTTTAACGGCAGTTTCCATTATACCACACAGATCGGAACGGGCAATTATAATGAGAAGACTTCGGCTCTTTATACCGATCTCAGTCTTATGACCGCCAATCAGGAGATAGGAAGCGACGCGGCGCAGGTGTTCGCGAAGCTTCTTCTTGGAGAGACCGTTACTTCGACAAAGCACCTTCTGGTTGCGCCTAACTGCCTGCAGAGCAGAGTGCTTGAGATGATGGATAAAGAGATTGAAAACGCCAAAGCGGGACGTCCGGCCTATATCGGACTTAAGCTTAATTCGCTTACCGATAAGACTATCATGCTTAAGCTGATAGAAGCGTCGCAGGCCGGAGTTAAGATCGACATGATCGTAAGGGGCATCTGCTGTCTTATCCCGCAGGTCCCGGGAATGACTGAAAATATAAGGATAATAAGCATTGTCGGAAGATACCTTGAACATTCGAGGATATACAGGTTTGGATTTGACGAAGAGGAAAAGGTCTATATCTCATCGGCGGACTTTATGACAAGAAATACCATTCACAGGGTTGAGGTTGCTGTTCCAATCTATGACAGGGATCTTAAGAACAGGATAAGATATATGTTCGATATCATGATGCAGGACGATGAGAAAGGCAAGGAGCTTAACGGCAAGGGGGTATATCTGGACAGAAATATCAACGATCCGAAGCTGAATTCACAGGAGAGATTCTATAAGGAAGCTTACGAGGCGAGATAAAGCTGTAAGGAGCTGTGTGCGTCCTACTGCATAAGATGGGGGATTTTGCGAATGAGTTATGTGCGTCTCATTGCCTGAGACGGGGGATTTTGCGAATGAGTTATGTGCGTCTCACTGCCTGAGACGGGGATTTTGTGAATGAGTTATGTACGTCTCATTGCCTGAGACGGGGATTTTGTGAATGAGTTATGTGCGTCTCATTGCCTGAGATGGGAGATTTTGTGAATGAGTTATGTGCATCTCACTGCCTGAGATGGGGATTTTGTGAATGAGTTTAACAATTGACATGGGAAGGGGCTGTCGCACTTAATTGTTGAACCGCTCCCCGTCAAGTAGACAATTAAAAAAATAAAAAAAATTTCTGCCATCAGATTTAGGCCTGGTGGCAGTTTTTTATGCTG
>CACZSY010000217.1 GCA_902783965.1 uncultured Lachnospiraceae bacterium | reverse complement strand
CTCTCGCGCCGAGCGCGGTTGCTGTAAGCAACATATTTCCTAATGCGCGAGTGCGCATCCCCACGGAGTGTTATTTTTTATATCATAGGAAATTGACGAAATTTCCTATGATATAAAAAAAAGAGAACCGGATTATTATCCGGTCCTCTGAGTGTTTAAGTATCAATCTAAGCAATCCTAATCGGGATTAAGCCATTTTCTTCTTTGTAGCAACTACAACTGCCATAGAAGCGATTGCAAGTACAGAAACTGCTGCGATAGGAGCAACGTCAGCTGTCTTAGCTGGCTTTGTTTCCTTTTCACCATTACCTGTTTCTGGAGCTACTGTCTCTGGCTCTGTTGTCTCTGGCTCTGTTTTCTCTGGCTCTGTTTTCTCTGGCTCTGTTGTCTCTGGCTCTGTTGTCTCTGGCTCTGTTGCTGCTGCAACGTCTCTCCACTCACCGAACCACTGATCAGCTTTTCTTGTTGGATCTGCTGCTTCATCATCAGCTGTGTTCTTAACTGTTAATACGCAAACCTTACCATCTTCTGCTGTTGTTGCTAAAGCGTCACATGTCTGCTCGCCGCCATCAACGTTGTTGTTGAACATAACTGCATACTTTGTAGGAACTACGATAGGCTCGCCATCTTCATCTGTCTCAGCAGGTGTCCAAGCAAAGTAACCTGTAGCTGCATCTTTCTCAAGCTTAAGTCCTGGCCATCCATTGGAGATACCTGACTCTGTTGTCCAGTCTGGGTTTTCTCCTTCGATCTGCCATGTCCAAACTGCTACTTCTGACCAGCCAGCTGCTGACGGATCAACATAGTATGTTGCTGCGCCTGCAACTGAAGGAGCTGCTACTACGAGTGCCATAGCAAGAACTGCTACGAATGATAATAATTTCTTCATATCTTACATCCCTTTCTTAAGATAAATAATATTTTTTGCCGGCTCTGCGCCAACTCTTGCTTAATTATAATATAGTCTTTTTCTTTATGCAAGCGTTTTTTAGTTAATAATCATTATTTTTTTTAAAAAAAATTAATCTAAAAAAGCATAGTGCACAATAGCAGGATTTACGCCAGCATTCCCGCCAGCATCCCTCCCAAAGCGCATAAAGTGAAGGCCGTCAGCGCGTCCGACACCCCCCTGCCGTCCCCGAAAACAGCAGAAACAATAAAAAGCGTTGCAAAGAAAAGCATCCCCGCTGCAGCTCCTTTAAGGAAACTTCTTGACTCAAAATTTCTCCGTGAGATAAGCACCGCCGCAAAGCAGGAAATAAAATATATAATGTTGACCGCTGCCTTAAGTCCTTTTTCCCCGATCACCCCTTTATATACCAGCAATGCCGAAACGGCGGCGCCCGCAAACACAACAAGCCATGCGGTCACCGCCGATATGATCATGCCCTTAAAAGTTTTCCCCATATTTCCCATAGATTCTGTTATTACCTTCATAACCCTGATTCACTTATCTAATCAGAGTATATTATCCGGTTTCCGTTATTATGCCTTTTTATGCCGGACTTCATGCCTTTTACAACGATCAGGAAAAAGGATCCTCCTTACCTCAGCCCCTCAGGATTATTCTTCTGCCATCTGTATGAATCCCTGCACATATCCGTGATATCATACTCCGCTTTCCATCCGAGTTCCCTGTTGGCCTTGGAAGGATCGGCATAGCAGCTTGCCACATCCCCGCTTCTTCTCGGCTTGATGACATACGGGATCTTAATATCATTGGCTTCTTCAAAAGCCTTTACCATGTCAAGCACGCTCGCTCCCTTTCCGGTTCCGAGATTATAGACGAGCACTTCTTTTTTTTCAGGCTTTTCTTCCAATATCTCTTTGATCTTATCAAGCGCTTTTACATGTCCTCTCGCGAGGTCAACGACATGGATATAATCTCTTACTCCGGTACCGTCATGAGTATCGTAATCATTTCCGAATACTCCGAGTTCCTTAAGTCTTCCTACCGCAACCTGAGTGATATAAGGCATGAGATTGTTCGGTATTCCTTTCGGGTCTTCGCCGATCGTGCCGCTCTTATGAGCTCCTATCGGATTAAAATATCTTAAAAGGACAACATTCCATTCGTTATCCGATATGAACAGATCGGTAAGGATCTTTTCAAGAAAGAGCTTGGTCCTTCCGTAAGGATTGGTCGCGTCCAGCGGAAAATCCTCACTGATAGGCACAGTCTTCGGATTGCCGTAAACTGTCGCTGATGAACTGAAAACGATATTCTTTACTCCGTATTCCCTCATGACTTCGCACAGCGCCACCGTACCTCCGATATTGTTGTCATAGTATTCAAGCGGTTTTTCACAGGATTCGCCTACAGCTTTAAGTCCCGCAAAATGAATTACCGCCTCCGGTCTTTCTTTTTCAAAGATATTTCTTAACGCTTCTTTATCCCTGATATCATTCTCATAGAAAGGTATCTCTTTCCCGGTCAGCTTTTCCACCCTTCTTACCGCTTCCCTGTTGGAATTGGAAAGATTGTCGACTATGACTACGTCATACCCTGCCGAAACAAGCTCTACGCATGTGTGCGAGCCTATATATCCCGCTCCTCCGGTAACAAACACTCTCATTTTATTTTTCCTCCTGCTTTTCGACTTCGATGATAGCTTCCTTCTTCATAGGTATCCTGCAGTTCTTGTTGTTTCCGAATTCCACGATAACAACCTCGTCCATAACATCCATTATAACGCCGTAGAATCCGCTTGACGTAAGCACACTGTCTCCCGGTTCAACCGAATCTATAAGAGCTTTATGTTCCCTTTCCTGTTTCTTTTGCGGTTTTAACGCGAACAGATAAAAGAAACCTACGATAATAGCAAGATATAATACTATCGGCGCAAATGCTCCCAGCATGCTTCCCACTGAAGCCGGAACGATCTCAAACTCCAAAAATGTCATTTTAATTTCCTCCTGAAATCTTTTCTAGTTTTTCTTTTTTATATTCAGCAAACCTGTCCTCAAGGATGGCCTGCCTGATCTCCTCCATCATCTTATTATAGAAATACAGATTATGCAAGACCATCAGCCTTAAACCGAGCATTTCTTTCGCTTTTAAAAGATGTCTTATATAGCCCCTCGAATAATTTCTGCAGGCAGGACACCCGCATCCTTCCTCGATCGGCTCGCTGTCGGTCTCATAGCAGGCGTTAAGCAGATTTATCTTTCCGTGATCGGTATAGGCATGTCCGTGTCTCCCGTTCCTTGACGGATATACGCAGTCGAAGAAATCCACTCCGCGCTCTACCGCTTCAAGTATATTCGCCGGAGTCCCGACTCCCATCAGGTATACCGGCTTATCCTGTGGAAGGAACGGCACCGTCTTTTCGATTATATTATACATTTCCTCGTGAGTCTCTCCGACGGCAAGTCCTCCGAGGGCGTATCCGTCAAGATCAAGCCCGCTTATCCTCTTGGCGTGTTCTATCCTGATGTCTTCAAACGTGCCTCCCTGGTTGATGCCGAAAAGCATCTGGTTCTTATTTATAGTCCGATCAAGGCTGTTAAGCCTTGTCATCTCTGTCTTACACCTTTCAAGCCATCTCGTAGTCCTGTCTACCGAGTCCTGCATGTATTCCCTTGTCGCAGGATGAGGCGGACATTCATCAAATGCCATCGCTATGGTGGAGGCAAGATTGGACTGTATCCTCATACTCTCTTCCGGACCCATGAATATCTTTCTTCCGTCAATATGGCTGTTGAAATATACACCCTCTTCTTTGATCTTTCTAAGCCCAGCGAGGGAGAACACCTGAAAGCCGCCCGAATCCGTCAGAATTGGTCTGTCCCAGTTCATGAACCTGTGCAGTCCGCCCATCTTATATACCACCTCGTCAGACGGTCTTACATGGAGATGATAGGTATTGGACAGTTCGACCTGCGTGCCTATCTCGCGAAGATCCACGGTGGATACCGCGCCCTTGATAGCCGCAGCAGTGCCCACATTCATAAATACCGGCGTCTTTATCACGCCGTGGACAGTATGAAACTCACCTAATTTTGCGTTTTTATTCTTCTTAATGATCTTAAACATCTGTCTTCTTCCCGGTATCGTTACTATCCGCAGTCCTCGTAAACTCCCGTCGGCTCTGCCGTTCCGAAGAACTGCGAACAGTAAAGTTTTATCACAAAAAATGTTATATTACAAGCTCCTTTAATTGCATTAAAGAAAATTAAGTGTTAAAATATAACTGTTTATTGTAAAGATTTCGAAGAAATCTTTACAGTCGGTTCGCGCGACGTCTGGCGCGATAAAATCAAAGAAACTCTGAGCAACGCGAAGAGTTTCGTCTATTGTGAAGATTTCGAAGAAATCTTTACAGTCGGTTCGCGCGACGTCTGGCGCGATAAAATCAAAGAAACTCTGAGCATAGCGAAGTGTTTTTACTATAAATATAAAGGCAGGTTACATCTTATGAAATATTCGGATATCAAAACAGTTGCGGACAGGATCAGCGGCAATCTTTCTAAGGTTCTCATCGGAAAAGACGACACCATCAGGCTCGTGATCACATCTCTCTTTTCAGGCGGACACGTTCTTCTCGAAGATGTTCCCGGTACCGGCAAGACGGTTCTCGCCAAGACTCTGGCAAAATCTGTAAAAGGCGACTTTTCAAGGATTCAGTTTACTCCTGATCTTCTTCCTTCCGACATCACAGGCATAAACTACTACAATCAGAAGTCCGGCGATTTTGTGTTCAGCAAAGGACCGGTTTTCGG
>CACZSY010000216.1 GCA_902783965.1 uncultured Lachnospiraceae bacterium | reverse complement strand
GAATTGTTAATGTAAAGTGGGTGCCTTAAAGATATAAAAAAGGCCATCTTTTGGTTTTTAACTTCACATTAATAGATCATAATGGGATCAATCATAAGAAAGGAGGAATTGCTATGATTGATTCCAATTACACTATCACCCTTAGTGATGCTATTCGCCAGTTTAGAGAATACATCACACAGAACCATGGATCAGACACTGCAACAGCTCAGGCATACATTCGAATTGCAGACGATTTGGAGCGGTATGCGAGCGAGAAGAACATCTGTGCTCTCGCGGAAAAAGCCATTCAAGAGTACTATTGTCTTGTTGTTGGAGTGCCACCGTTTGAGGCACCGCCATTGAAATCAAAAGAAAGACCAGCACGAGCTATACGGATGATCCAAGACATTCTGCATCAGGAAGAGCCAAAACGCAGGTATATTAGCCATCTGGTTGATTGCCCGTCATCATATCAAGCTATCCTTAGCAGATATGAAGCACTTATGAAAGCCGACCAGAAGAGTTTGGGAACTATCCGCACTCGTTCCGGGCGAATGAAGGTATTCTTTATCTACTTAGCAGAAATAAAGTGTACTGTCTTACAGACACTTACCCCGAAGCTATTTGCAGACTTTGTCTCCTCGTTAAATGACAGATATTCGTCGCAAGGAAAAGCGTCTATTTTATACACCATCAGAAACTTTTTCTCTTATAATGAGTTTTCTGAAATGTTAACATTTGATCCGCTTCCTTTTTTAAGTGGGCTTCATTCCAGAAAACACGAAAGACTACCTTCTTTTTATACTGCCGAAGAAGTAAAACGTGTTCTGAATGCGGTTGATAGAAGCACTCCGTGGGGGAAAACAGTCTACCTTATGATGCTTCTTGCATGTGTGTATGGGTTACGTTCAAGTGATATCAAATCCTTGGATTTTGATGATATCAACTGGATGAGACGCACTATAACTACTATACAGTTTAAGACTCATAAAGAGGTTTACCTTCCTATAACGGACGAAGTTCTGTTTGCCCTGCTTGACTATATCAAAAATGCGCGTCCCAAGGTAGAAACCCCCAAGGTATTTATCCGCCTAAGGAAACCATACATTCCATACTCGATGAACGATCACTTTGGAGATAAGATCTTTCCGTACTTCGAAATTGCAGGCGTAGATACAAAAGGAAAGCATCATGGCTTGCACTCGCTCAGACATAGTCTTGCGACAAGCCTTCTTGATACAGGAACACCGATAAACGAGATTGCGGTAATCCTTGGGCATACATCCGCAGCATCAACTAAGACATACATCTGGTCTGATATAGAGCACCTCAGAATAGCAGCATTGGAGGTGCCCGAAAAATGATCAATGATAAGGAGTTTCTTAAATTTGAAGATGGTTTCTTCAAGCCGTACTTTGAAAAATTAATAGAATTCAAGCGAGGTAAAGGAGAGAAGGTTGCCCATTCAACTTTAATCCGCATGAGAAAGCTTAATAATTCGCTTAACAACTATCAGTCAGATCGGATAACCGAACAGATGGTACTTGAAGTTTTGGCACCACGCGATGGATTAAGCGAGGTCGAGCGCCAATACATGACATCAACTCTCCGCCAATTCTGTTCTTTTTTGCTCCTTCTCGGGGTTGAGACGGCTGTTGTACCAACAGAGTATATGCGTGCAGCCAGAAGTGAATTCCGTCCTTATATCTTCAGTTACGAGGAATTACAACGATTAGTTGCTGCAACTGACTCACTTCCGCCAACAAGAAGATCAAAGACCCATCAGAAGATTTATCCGGTATTGGTAAGGATTCTTATAGGCACCGGCATGCGTATAGGTGAAGTTCTGGCACTGACAAGAGGAGACGTTGATCTTATAAATGGCGTGATCAAGGTAATCAACGGGAAAAACGGTGTCTCAAGATATATCCCCGTATCTGACAGTTTGAAGAAGATCCTTTGTGACTATTCCGATACCATTGATATGTCTGATGAAGATAAACCCTTTTTCACATCCTCTTATACTGGCGGGCATCTCACATATGATGCCATGAAATATATGTTTCCAAAGATTTTTAAGGCGGCTGATATATATTTGGCAGACGGCAAAACACCAAATATTCACTCTATCAGGCATACATTCTGCACCAGAAGCCTCGAAAAAATGCTGAACAGCGGAATGAATATATATTCCGCCATTCCAATACTTGCCGCATATGTCGGTCATGTAAATTACTTGGATACTGAGAAGTATATCCATTTCACAGAACAGGGACATGAAGATTTCATCAAGCAGGAATCCGCCTTGGGGAGTATAATCCCGGAGGTAACCAATGAGTGAGAGCTTTTCCTTTTATGTTCAGCGCTACTTCATGTCATATCTGATAAAGCAACATAATTATGGGGCGAATACTGTTTCTTCCTACCGAGATACTTTCAAACTATTGCTTTCATTCTTTGCAAGCACCAATGCGGATGTATCAAAAATCACCATTAATGAAATCACCCATGACAAGGTGGTTGAATTTATGACATGGCTCGGCGAAGTCAGGAAAAATGGGGTGTCCACAAGAAATGTAAGACTTGCCCATATAAAATCATTTTTCCGATATTTGATAATGACTGCTCCGGAGTATTCGGATCAATGTCGCAAAGTATTAGGTATTCCATTTGGTAAAGAAGACAAAAAGCCTCCAGAATGCATGTCCATGGATGCCATAAAGCAGATGTTGGCATTAATTGATTCGGCTTCTGACGAGGGATTACGACATCTGGCACTTTTATCTCTCATGTACGATTCCGCATGTCGGGTTCAGGAAATCATTTCCCTCAGCGTTAAGGATTTCCATGCCGGGCAATGCTGTAGGATTTATGTCTATGGGAAGGGGAATAAATATCGTTCTATCCCCTTGCTTAGTGAAACTGAGAGGATCGTTTCGAAATATATCAAGCATTTTCATCTTGCACCGGAAGCCCCGTTGTTCAGCAATAAGAATGGCGAACGGTTAACACGTCAGGGTATACGATACATAATAAGAAAGTATTCCCAAATGGTGAATGAGACCATGCCGGGAACTATTGATGGTTCTGTATATCCGCACCGGATGCGACATAGCAAGGCTTCTCATCTAGTGGACAGCGGCGTAAATATATATAATGTTAGGGATTTCCTCGGTCACGAATCTGTAGTGACTACACAGATTTACTTAACTACGAATCCTGAAGTTACCAGAAAGGCAATTGAATCGGTAGCGGAAAAAACTGTGCCGGAAAGCATAGATTTCTTCACTAAAGAAGAACGTAATGATCTCCTTTCCTTCCTGGATTCCTTGGGATAATG
>CACZSY010000215.1 GCA_902783965.1 uncultured Lachnospiraceae bacterium | reverse complement strand
GCATTCTCGCGCATGCGTATATGGATCATGAGATACTTGAAGTTGCGGATTACACCGGCGACTCATACGGATTAAGCTGTCAGGCTGCAAAGGCTCCGCAAAAGACGGTGTTGATGTGCGGAGTAAGATTTATGGCTGAGACCGTTAAGATACTTTCGCCTGATAAGAAGGTTATCCTTTCCAATCCACAGGCAGGATGTCCTATGGCACAGCAGCTTGGAGTGGATGAATTAAAGGCTCTTAAGGAAAAATATCCGGACCATACTGTCGTTGCATATATCAATACTACGGCGGCGTTAAAGACAGTCTGCGATGTATGCGTTACGTCGGCATCGGCCGTTAAGATAGTGAAGAATATTAAAAATGATAAGATATTATTTATTCCTGACTGCAACCTCGGAGCTTTTGTGGCATCGCAGGTTCCGGAAAAACAATTTGTATTCTTTAACGGAGGCTGTCCTGTTCATTCTTCGGTTTCATTTGAAGAAGCAAAGAAGACCAAAGAACTTTATCCGAACGCCAGGCTTCTCGTTCATCCTGAATGTATTAAAGAGATCGCTCAGATCGCCGATTATGTCGGAAGCACTACGGGGATAATGGATCATGTAAGAAAGAGCAGCGACAGGGAATTCATTATCGGAACAGAGAACAGCATACTTTCGCATCTGCAGTATGAATGTCCGGACAGGATCTACCATCCGCTTTCGCCTGCCTGCATATGCAAGGACATGAAGCTTACGACTTTGATGGATGTATATAACTGCGTAAACGGCAGTTTCGGAGAGGAGATAATCCTTGACGAAGAAACTGTTTCCAAGGCTCTCGGATGCATCAATACAATGCTTGAGCTGGGGTAAGAGTTTTATTTACTTAATATATGCACCAAGATCATTGCGCCAAGGAATATAAGGCTTATGAGAGTGAAGAATATGAGATATCTTCCTTTTTTATCCTTATATTCGTTGGCGAATATCTTATATGAGATAAGACTTGCCATGGAAGCGATCAGGGTTCCGAGTCCGCCGACATTTACTCCGGCAAGAATCGAACTGTAATCATTGGAGAAACCTGAAAGTAAAAGGGTTGCCGGAAGATTGCTTATAAACTGGCTTATAACAATGGACAGCCCGAATTCTCTTCCTTTTACTATCTTTGACAAAAAATCCCTGAAGACTTCAACTCTTCCCATGTTCCCGGTGAATATAAAGAAACCTAAAAATGTCATAAGCAGCTGATAATCGGCCTTCATAAGCACTTTTTTATTCATTACCAGACAGGAAATGAAGACCGCGGCAACAAAACCGTACCAAGGGATAAGTCTTAAGACGGTGATTATCGCGGTTAAAAACAGAATACTGTATATAAGAAGCTGTTTTTTGCTGAATATAAATATCTTTATCTTACGATTGTGCTTTATGGCGTCAAATCTGCCCGGCACAATGAAGATCCCGGCAATCAGCAGGATGAAGCTGGCTGAGGAGTAAGGCAGCATGACTTTGATGAATTCACTAAGGCTTAAGCCGGAGGTACCATAGATAAAAAGGTTCTGCGGATTGCCGATAGGAGTGAGCATGCTTCCCATGTTGGCTGCGATAGTCTGCAGGATGACTACCGGTATGATGAGATCTTCCCGCCCGCAGCTTTTATATATCATGATCGCAAAAGGCACAAAGGTGATGAGGGCCACATCGTTGGTGATAAGCATTCCCGAAAAAAAGCATAAAAATACAAGCATGGCGGATAACTGCCATACGCTTTTTGCCCTGGCGCAGATCGTGTCAGCCGCCATCTCGAATAACGAGTTGTCGGCGAATCCGCTGATGATGACCATGAGTCCCCACAGGATACCGAGAGACCTGAAGTCAAAATAATCCGCGTAGTTCCTGTCCGGAAGAACCACAAAAGCCGAGATGATCGCGAGGAACCATGCGGCTGACAGGATAGGGTCTTTCCTGATGAAATTAAAGAGCTTATCAAAATGTTTCATATCTTCCTTCTGTTGCACTGATGTACCGGGGCAGGAGCCCCGCGAATTGTGAATATGGAGGCAGGATTGCGGGAGCGTGAAGCGCGAAACAATCCGTGATCTGTTTTAGTGCCTTGATCATTATATTATAAATCATAAAAAAAATAAATATTTTGCAGTCCCATTCCTTTAGTGATATAATAAAAAAAGTATTTTTTACTGATATGAACGAAATGAAATTAAGAGGATTAAGCCTATGAAGACTGATGTTCTGATCGCCGGCAGCGGCTGCTCCGGACTATATGCGGCACTGAACCTGCCGAAAGATAAGAAGACCCTGATAGTTACCAAGTCAGATGTAGAAAGCAGTGATTCTTTCCTTGCCCAGGGAGGGATATGCGTTCTGAAAGATGAAGATGATTATGAAAGCTATTTTGAGGATACCATGAAAGCAGGTCATTATGAAAATGATAAAGAATCTGTGGATATCATGATAAGGTCTTCAAGAGAGGTGATAGATGATCTTACAGGTTACGGTGTTGACTTCAAGAAAGATGAAGAAGGTGGATTTGTCTATACGAGAGAGGGCGGACACAGCACCCAGAGGATACTTTTCCACGAGGATATGACCGGCAGAGAGATAACCTCAAAGCTTCTTGACAGAGTCAGGGAACTTCCTAATGTCAGCATTTATGAAAACACCAAGCTTTTGGATATATATGAAAAGGACAACCGCTGTTACGGAGCGGTGGCAAGATTTGAGGACGGACATGTTGAAAGCATAGAAGCGGATTTTGTGATGCTTGCTACCGGAGGAGTGGGAGGATTGTACAAGCATTCCACGAATTTCAAGCACCTTACGGGTGATGCGCTTGCAATAGCCGTAAGACATGGGATCGACCTGCAAAACGTCGATTATGTCCAGATACATCCGACAACTCTTTACACTGATAAAGAGGAGGAGAGGAGCTTCCTTATATCCGAATCGGTAAGAGGAGAGGGAGCAAAGCTTTACAACGCGGACATGGAGAGATTTGTGGATGAGCTTTTACCGAGGGATATACTGACTTCAAAGATAAAGGAACAGATGGATAAGGATCATACGGAACATGTATGGGAAGACTTAAGAGTCATACCGGAAGAGGAAGTCAAATATCATTTTCCTAATATAGTAAGACATTGTATGGAAGCAGGATATGATGTGACAAAGGAATGTATTCCGGTGGTGCCGGCCCAGCATTATTTTATGGGAGGGATAAAGGTTGACCACAAGAGCAGGACTTCGATGGAATGTCTGTATGCGATAGGCGAGACGGCCTGCAACGGAGTACACGGAAAGAACAGGCTTGCAAGCAATTCACTGCTTGAGAGTCTTGTGTTTGCGAAGAGGGCGGCGAAGGACATTGTTGAAAAATATCCGGCGCTGATCAATGACGCAACCAGGGAAAAGTCTGCGGAGCTTGCCGACGGACTTGATATGGAGCAGTACGCGGATCAGAAAGCGATCTCGAAGGCATATCATAAGATGGTAAGGGAGAGACTGGGAGGTTTCTTCATAGTAGCGGCGGCAGACAACACGATAGAGACAAAGTAATATAAACAAAGAGAAGCTGTTGCAAGGAATATATTATAAGAAGACAAGGCAGGTAGAAATATGTTTGATCAGATAACATTAACTTTGAATGCGGATCCATTTATCATGAGCGCGCTGAGGGAGGATATATCAAGTGAAGATGTCTCCACCAATTCGGTTATGCCGGAGGGAAAAGCCGGAACCGCGCAGCTTATATGTAAGCAGGATGGGATAATCTGCGGAATGACAATATTTGAGAGAGTGTTCAAGCTCCTTGATAAAGACTCAAGAGTTGAGATGTATGTCAGGGACGGGGACAAGGTGACCAGAGGTCAGCTGATGGCAGATGTGTATGGAGATATTAGAACGATACTCTGCGGTGAGCGTACCGCCCTTAACTATCTTCAGAGAATGAGCGGGATCGCAACTTATACAGATCAGGTCATGCAGCTGCTGGAAGGAACAGGTATCAAACTGCTTGATACGAGGAAGACTACTCCTAATAACAGGATATTCGAGAAATATGCCGTCCGCGTCGGCGGAGGCAATAATCACAGATACAACCTTTCTGACGGAGTTCTTTTAAAGGACAATCATATCGGAGCCGCCGGTTCCGTAAAACGCGCCATTGAGATGGCTAAAGCATATGCCCCGTTTGTGAGGAAGATCGAGGTAGAGGTGGAAGATCTGGATATGGTTAAGGAAGCCGTGGAAGCGGGCGCAGACATTATCATGCTTGACAACATGACTACAGACCAGCTTAAAGAAGCCATAGCCTATATCGATAAAAGAGCAGAGATAGAGGTTTCGGGAAATGTGACCGCAGAGAATATCGCAAGGCTTAAGGGACTTAAGATAGATTATGTATCAAGCGGCGCCCTGACACATTCGGCTCCGATAATGGATATCTCACTTAAGAACCTTAAAGCGGTATAAACAGGAATCTCACTTAAGAACCTTAAAGCGGTATAAAGGGATATCCCGCTTTAGAACTTTAAAGTGTTATAAAATATAATTTGGTATGAAGGAACAGAAAAAATGAGAAAGAAATTAGCAGGAAATATTATCGGTTTTGCAGTATCGATCCTGATACTTGCGCTCTGCGGGCTTCTGGGCGGACTTACAGGTGTCTTTGAAGATATTTCTGATATAAGCGGAGTATTTCATTTTAATGCCGTAAAGATATTTAAGTCGATACTTGTCTTTGCGTTCATGTATGGCTTAAGCTCGCTTTTTAAGATCATTCTCGGTCTTATCCCCGCAAAGAAGGGAAGGACAAAGACCATGATAACCGTTGTGGCGAGTCTCGGAAGCTATATATTTGTGCTGATCGCATTCTGCTGGGTGCTTACAATAATAGGAGTAAATGTCAGTACAATATTCGCAGGCGTCGGGATATTTGCCCTGATCATAGGCTTTGGAGCGGAAAGCCTTGTAGCTGATCTTGTAACAGGCATGTTCATCTTATTTGAAAACCAGTTTAATGTAGGCGACATAATTGAGGTGGATGGTTACAGAGGAAGCGTGGATTCCATCGGCATCAGGACAACATGTATCAGGGACGCGGGAGATAATCTTAAGATAATCAATAATTCAAGTCTTAAAAATATCCTGAACCGTTCCGAAAAAGGTTCTGTCGCCATTGCGCTCGTAGGCGTTTCTTATTCTACTGATCTTAGAAAGATTGATAAAATGATCGACGGCATGCTGGAAAAGATCAAGAACGACAATTCCGATGTATTCATTGGAGAAGTTAAATATCTTGGAGTCGAGGAACTTGCTGATTCGTCTGTAGTCCTTAAGTTTAAGGCGGATGTCGAGGAGAAAAACATCTTCTCCGGCAGAAGACTTCTTAATAAAGAGATTAAATGTGCGTTTGACGATGCGGGGATCGAGATAGCGTTCCCTCAGATCGACGTGCATATGAGAAAAGACTGAGAGTATAATACCTTTTGACACCAACATTATATATGGAAAGATTTTATGAAAAGATATAATAACGAATATTCCAGACCGCAGGATGAATATGGAACTCTTCCGGAAGAGTTTGTAAAACCGGACGCAGATGAATTTGCGTCCGCTTTTTCAGCTGTGGAATTTTCGGGCAGGGCGGATGAATTTACTCCGGCGGGCTGTGAGGAGTATTCCGGCAATGAAGGAAGTCCTTCAGGAAAGAGTTCCGGCGCCGGACATAGTGCGAAGCTTAGAAATATGGCTTATATGATAGCTTCCGCAGCCGCTGTGGTGATGGTGGCAGCTGCGGCGATCCCGAATATCATAAAAGTAGCTGAACCGGTAAAAGAGATAGTATATGAAGACAGATTCATTGATATATCGGAGTATTCCGTGGCGGGTGCCGCGGGAGGCGGCGTTATAACTCTTGAAAAAACCAAGGGTGATAAGAAGTTTGTCCTTGTAGACTATAATATGAAGATCCTGTTTGAATCGGATGCGTCACAGACTCTGCTGTCACATCCTACACAGGACGGCTATACTCTGGCAAAGGATTCCAAAGGAGTATTTATCCTTGATAATAAGGGTAAAGAAAGATCAAGGATCGCGATGAAGGATATCGTGGACGAAGATGTGGGGGATATGCTTCAATTTGCCGGGATCAGTGACGGAGTTGTGTTTATGATGGTGGATCAGGGGGATTATACGCCTAGGAGATATCTTTATTATGATATTGACGGCAGACTGATCTATAAGAGCAAGCCGCAGAAGGAATACAATGAACAGGCGGATGATGAGCAGTTCATGGGCGCAACCTATTTTAACGGCGGGTACGCTTATCTTACGGAAGATGATATGCTTAAGAAAATAGATAAAAAAGGAAATGTGAAGGTCATAGCTGACTGGAGCGCGGACGATCTCGCCAATTCCGAGAAGACTTTAGCGGATACGAAGATAGAGATTCTTATGAACTATTCGGGAGACTGGCTGTTGGGTCAGCTGCCCCACGGCGATTATGACTGGCTTTTGGTAAATGTGAAGACCGGTGAAGCGCACAGCTGTTATTGCGATATGAACGGAGTCATGCCGAGCGCGGATGGAAAGGGTCATTCCGGTGGAGTGTTGGGAATACATTATCACAGTCCATATGAAGACATGTATGAGGACGCCAGATTCTACATCCCATATAACGCTTATTATAAAGACGGAGCCATGCATTATAATATAGGCTCGTATGTTG
>CACZSY010000214.1 GCA_902783965.1 uncultured Lachnospiraceae bacterium | reverse complement strand
TATAAAACGGATTGCTTCGCAATCCTGACAGGTACTGGGCTTGAACCCAGCACCTGTCAGAGAGTCACCCACCGCCCAAAGGGCAGTAGGTTTTCTCTTCGTTTTATAAAAAAAGAGACCATTAAGTCTCTTTTTCGTTTCATAGTATACCATCCGATATCATAAGATCATGATATTTCCTATAACTTCAATCCCTTAAACAGATCCCCCAACGACGTTCCGATCTCATGTGTCTCCGGAAGGACAACCTCTTCTTCTGCTTCCTGTTCTTCAGGATTCTCCAGAAGTGCTTTTATCGAAAGCGATATCTTTCCATCCTTGTTCTCGATCACCTTTACGTCAACTTCCTGACCTTCTTTAAGTGCAACCTTCGGATGCTTGATCCTAGTATGTGATATCTGTGAGATATGAACCAGTCCCGACAGACCGTCCCCGATATCGACAAATGCTCCGTAATCCTTGATCGTTGCAACAACGCCGTGAAATACCTGTCCTACGGAAATGTCTGAAGCTTTCTTCTTCCTATTGATCTCCTGTCTCTCTTTAAGTATTTCTTTGGCGGAAAGGATCAGTTTGTCTGCATCCATATCGGCTTCGAACACCCTGACCTCAAGTTCCTTTCCCATAAACGGTTCACAGTCATCTATTCTTTCAAGCGACAGTTTCGAGATCGGGATAAAAGCGCTTATGCCTTCAAAATCGGCAGTCACTCCTCCCTTTACAACACCATTTACCGTAACAACGATATTCTCCTGTGATTCTTTCAGTTCTTCCGCTTTTCTCCATGCGAGAAGAGAATCCGTATCATGGACTCCGTCGCCCATTAAGCTGTAGGATTCTTCCAGCATTTTTTCATAGTCCTTCATTGTTTCTTCCATTGCAAGTTCTCCTTTCATAATGTACCGCATTGTTTAAATGCTTGTCTCTTATATGTTCAAGAACGCTGTCAGCGTTCTTTTTACTCTGTATCCTTAGCCTCTGTATCCTTATTCTCTGTATCCTTACTCTCTGTATCCTTATTCTCTGTATCCCTACTCTCTGTATCCTTACTCTCTGTATATTTATTCTCCAGCATTATCATTTCCTTCGCTTTCTCAAGCGTATCCACCGTAATATCCTTAGCCTTTCCTATCGTATCGACTGTCTTGTCATAAGTTTTTCCCAGCGTATCGACTGTCTTGTCGTAGGTCTTTCCTATCGTATCTACCGTCTTATCGACAGTCTTTTCTATGCTTTCGGATATCCTGTTAAAGTACTCTGTAAGACCTTCGGAGAATGTACGTCTGTCCGATACATAAGAAAGAATGAAGCTTTTCCTCTTTCTGTATTCCTCATTTTTCTCACGGACGGTCGCTTTAAGCATTTCGTAGCGCACGATTATCTCATGCTCGTTCGCAAAGGTACGGATGCGGGTCATCATATTCATCGTGTACCAGAAGTCCAGCACGAAAACTCCGTAGAAGAAACCGATGAAAAATGAAAATGTGAGGTTGTTGGAAAGCCATATGAGTGCCGAGAGTATCCTCGGATGAATGAGGAAATAATAGATCGCGCTCAGGACTGACCAGTAGAATGAGAATCTCGGACAGATTATCCCTTTGATGTTACCCCATTCCTCAGTGTAGTCCCAAAGCTTTATCTTCATCCTGTGAATGAATATCTCACCGGCGATATATTCGATAGCGGTTATGACTATCGCCATTACCATAAAAAGCACCAGCTTTTCAGCTATAGGATTGCTTATAAATGTCAGATTGATATGAGCGAGAAAGTATTCCGTTACAAGCGAAAATCCGTAAAGAGGCAGATAAGGTCCCGTCATAAAGCCGGGATTTATCCATCTTCTTTCCGGATTGGCATCTGAGAAAAACCTTCTAAAGAACACCTCAAGTCCCCATCCGGCAAAGCTTCCCATGGAGAATAAAAATGCAACTATAAGAAGGATATTCATACTTTCCTTGTCCTTTCTGTCATTATACCTATCTTAAGCGGGATCTGAGCCAGTATTATGGCTGTAAATATCAGTATGCATCCTCCAAGCTGCCTTGTTGAAAGCTTCTGTCCCTGTATCACCCATGCGGCAAGCACAGAGAACACCGATTCCAGGCTCATTATAAGCGAAGCTATCGTAGGATCCATTCCCGCCTGACCGACTATCTGGAGCGTGTATCCTATGCCGCACGAAAGTGCGCCAGCATAGAGTATAGGTATCCAGGCATCCCAGCTCATGAGATTACCCACCCATTCAGCCGCCTTTTCAGCTTCAAAACCTCTTTCCAGTATGAGCATGAACGGAGTGCAGATAAGACCGCATACAAAGAACTGGATGCATGACATCTTTACGCCGTCCACCAGCGGTGAATAATGGTCTATCACTATTATATGCAGGGCAAATAAAAAAGCTGACAGAAGGATCAGAAGATCATTCAATTCAAATCTAAGACTATCAGCCATACACAACAGATACAGACCCGCAAGTGTCAGGGCAACAGCAAATACGATGTTGATCCCGCATTTTTTTCCGGCGAAAAGGCCGAGAAGCGGAACTATCATGATATAGCACGCTGTTAAGAAGCCCGCTTTTCCTGCCGAGGTTCCCATATTAAGTCCGTACTGCTGGACCATAGAAGCGCTGCTGAGAATGATTCCGCAAAGCACTCCGGCGCGTATAAGAAGTTTCGTATCATTACTGTTTTTCTTATCTATATTATCTGCTTTTTTGCCTCGTATTATTATGAACGGAACAAGGACTGCACCGCCGATGATATTTCTTATAGCGTTAAATGTAAAAGGTCCCGCAGCTGCGCCTCCCTTTGACTGGGCTACAAATGCTATACCCCAGATAAGAGCCGTTATCGTAAGAAGTATCGAATGTCTCAATACAAGTTTGTTGTCTTCTTTCATCATATCGCTCCATTCAAGTCTCGCTCTGCGAAGTCTGGCACCGGATCCGTGCGCATTCCCGCGGAGCATGATCCCGGACGGGATTTAAGCCCCGTCTGATATGTATAATCTCCACCTTCATTCAATAAAGGTGGAGATCTGTAGTTTTATCTATGCATTAAGTATTGATTTAAGGAAAGCCTTGGTTCTTTCATTCTTAGGATTGTTAAATACTTCCTCCGGCGTTCCTTCTTCCATGATGACTCCGTCCGCCATGAAGATGACTCTGTCCGCAACTTCCTTGGCAAATCCCATCTCATGAGTTACAACGAGCATCGTCATTCCCTGCTTGGCAAGATCCTTCATAACCTGAAGCACTCCGCCTACAAGCTCAGGGTCAAGAGCCGATGTCGGCTCGTCAAAAAGCATTATCTCAGGCTTCATCGCAAGCGCTCTTGCTATCGCCACACGCTGCTGCTGACCGCCTGATAATTTATTGGGATATTCATTTGCTTTCTCTTCAAGACCTACCATCTTGAGAAGCTCTAAAGCAGTCTTTCTGGCTTCTTCTTTATTTTCCTGTCTTACCTGAAGCGGCGCAAGCATTATATTGTCAAGCACCGTAAGATGCGGGAAGAGATTGAATCTCTGGAAAACCATTCCCATTTCAAGCAATAATTTCTGACGCTCTTCTTTAGCGAGTTTTTCAACTGTCTTGTCATTTTCACGATGAAGGAAAAGATCGCCTCTGACAAATATCTTTCCGCTCGTTATCTTTTCAAGCTGGTTAAGGGAACGCAGATACGTTGACTTTCCTGCTCCCGAAGGTCCGATTATGCAGATAACCTCGCCTTTTTTTACCTTTAAGTTGATATCCTTAAGCACCACCAGATCGCCAAAGTTCTTGCTGACATGTTCTGTTTCAAGAATATATTCGTAATTATCCATCTTCTGCCTCCTTTATTCGTAGATCGAGAATCTTTCTTCGATCTTGTTAAAGATAAATGAGAAGAAGGCTGTTATGATAAGATAGATTATCAATGCCGGTATAAATACCATATATGAGCCTTCACTGGTCATTATAGTCTTGGAGATCGTTGTTATATCCAAAAGAGAAATAGCAAATACGAGCGATGCATCCTTAAGTATCATGATGAACTCGTTACATACCGGCGGGATCATTCTCCTGATCGACTGTGGTATTATAACCTTTCTCATGGTCTTTCCGTAAGACATTCCCAAAGCCTTGGCAGCCTCATACTGACCTTTATCTATTGACTGGATCGCCGCTCTTATGATCTCCGCGCAGTACGCTCCGGAATTCAAACCGAACGCGATAAGCGCCGCCAAAAATGCTCCCTTATATACCGATTCCGTATCCGACGCGTCAAAGAGGTCTCTCCACGCGAAGCCGAATATTTTAGGAATGGTAAAGTAGATCACAAATAACTGTATCAACAGCGGAGTTCCTCTGAAGAAGAAAATATAACCGCTGCATGGTTTATTAAGTATTTTTCTCTTGGAAATCTTTCCAAGCGCAAGAAATGTTCCCAGAAATACTCCTATCAGAGTAGTCAGTGTGGTAAGAAGTATGGTCAGCTTAGCGCCGTACATCATATTCTGACCTCTTCCGAGCATCCTGTAGGTATAGTTGATCATCTGTCCGGTGACTTTCATCTTTCCTTCATCGGCATTATAGGTATGATTCATAAAACCTACAAATCTCTCACGCATCTCATTTGCGCCCGAAGAAGAAAGCGAAAGATAGCTGACGATAAAGAGATCGTTGTAGGTGACCGTCACTCTCTTTCTGGATCTGGTCTCGTCTTTTTCTATCATCTTTTCCATCTTTTCCGATGCATTTTCAATCATCTCTTCCTGAGACGGCATCATCCGGTTTAATACCACTATTGCTGCTATCACAACCAGACAGATTATTATCGTTATGATAGTCTTTTTACTTAATTTTTTCATCCAACCGTTCCCTTTCAACTCAGTCGTGGAATCTCCCTCGCCTTTATCGGCGATGGCTGTATATATCGGTCTTTTTCATAAATATAAAGATACATTCATCAGGCTTAACCCTTAGCAAAAAGCCTCGTTCCCGCCGGCAAACATACTTGCCGGCAGAAACAGGCTCTTTAACCTGAAATCACTATAATCACTCTTTACTCTGCAGATTTGAACCAGTAATCGTAAGTATCTTCGATCACGCCTTCTTCTGCCATCTGTGCAAGCGCTTCGTTAATAGCCTTCTGAAGTTCTGTATTACCCTTTTTCATAGCTATACCGAACTGCTCAGGCTCACTCTTGTCAACATATGCGATAACATATTTGTCTGTGTTCTTTGGAACAATTCCGTCAGCAACGGTGCTGTCAACAACTACAGCATCAACTTCCTTATTCTCAAGCTGTGTAAAGCATGTTGTAACCTTCTCGTTAGCAACGATCTCTACGCTGATAGTCCCTGTTCCCTTGTAATCCTGCATAAGAACTTCCGAAGTTGTCTCCTTCTGAAGTGATATTACCATACCGTCAAGATCCTTAAGAGATTCGATCTTTCTTGTATCATCCTTACGAAGAACAACTGCCTGATAGTTATCAATATATGGTGTAGAGAAATCCATTGTCTCTTTTCTGTCTGCTGTGATCGTTACTGCTGAACATACAACATCATAGTTTTCACCGATACCTGCAAAGATTCCGTCCCATGCGGTATTGATAACATTAACCTTAAGTCCAAGTCTGTCCGCAACCTCTGAGATGATATCCATATCATAACCGATCGGTGTTTTTCCGTCTTCCGCGAAATCTTCAAACGGTGGATATCCAACTTCTGAACCTACTGTAAGAACTCCTTCATTAAGAAGCTTAACACCTGAGATATCGATGGTTTTGTTTTCCTTTGTTTCGGTCTTGGTATCTTCGTTCTTGGTGTCGTTCTTGGTGTCTTCCTTCTTTGTCTCTTCCTTCTTATCATCTTTAGAGCATGCAACAACCATTGACATGGCTAAAGCAAGTACAAGACAAAGGGCTAAAAACTTAACTGCTTTCTTCATTGTTAGTAGAACTCCTTCCTGCGTTCTTTAAAATATTAATAGATATAAGTCTGACATTGATCATCAGCATTTCTTCGCCTTTTTCATAATATCCGAACTGCGGATAATGCTCATCATGTGCAGACACCAGAATGAGGCAACCACAAAATAATTATGGTTGCCCCACTACCACATGAGAATATTATATCAGATTTAATGCAATGTCAAGCACAAAGTATGAATTGTACGATGCCGGTGTCTGTCCTGTACTTCACCGATGATAATAAATCATTGCAGTACTAATGATAGCTGTGATAAAATGTCAATATATGATCGCTATCCGCATTTACAGGAACAATGATCAGTCCGCTGCTTACATGATCCCGGATCCGGATCCAAATCTCTCATTGCGAAACTTGAATTATATGTTTAAATAACTGTTATAAAAAGAGCGGTTCCGCAAACCGGGTTAAACAGGAGTCACCGCATACAGCAGCTATACATAACATCGGAAAAGAGGTAATGAACTTGCATTTTTTTTTTTTTTTAGAAAGCAGTAACAAAAAGAAAAAAAAGAGTAAATATGATGTGACCAGAGAAAATGATATGAGATACCGCGGTCTGCTCTCATACAGACATTTCAAGATACTTGCATGGCTTTTTATCATTTTTTCACAGATCATAGTTATTGCTGAACTAAAGGGTACTGTCGGAGTTACTCCGATCAACAGCGCGGATACACTTAAAGCGCTGGACTATTTCTCGGGACTGGCCATGCCCATGCTTCTTATTTCCGGTCTTTCGATCATTCTTAACGGAAGGGACAGTTATAAAACAATGCTTATAAGAAACGGAGCCATAACCCTCGGCTTCTTTCTGGTATTCCTGTTCGTTTACGAGCGTTATATACTCGGTCTTTTCTCAGCCTTCACAGGCAGCATAGATGATGCAGCCAGTTTTGCAAAAACTGTGCTTACGATAAACAACGATAATATCAATTATGGCTATTTCTCATTCAACATCTTCATAGACATTTTTTTATGTACACTCGTCATGTTTTTTATAAATTATGAGCCTAAAAAATATTTCAAAGGAAAAAAGATATATCTGTTCCGTTTGATGGTTCTGATCCCTATTACTTATGAATTTGCCAGCATAATACTCAAATTCTTTGCAGCGTACGGGAAGATACAGCTTTCATTGCTGTTTTCACCATTCCTTACCACTAAATCTCCGCTTGTATTTTTCCTGTTTATGTCCATGGCACTCTTTATCAAGCGGCGTGAAAAAAGATTTTTAAAACACGGAAAGACAAAAGAGGATTACAATGAATTCCTTAAGACCAATACCAACTCATTTCAGTTTTCAAGATTCATGATAATCATGATCCTCATCTTCGCTGCTGCCGATTATTTTTTATTGGTAATAACATTAATAATCATCTATAGGCTGAAGGGTTCTTTGACGCCCGAAGAAGTACAGGATACCGTTAAGATAATCAAACATGTAGGCATAGGATCCAATACCGACCTTATAGGACTTATTCCTTTCCTTATACTCTTTTCATATAATAAGCTTCACAAACGTCCTATAATCGATATTGCGATACCGATAATAGGAGTCATTCTGATAGTCTTTTTATATTTTGACAGTATTTTTGTTATTATACGGGATCTTGCAGGAGTTCTGGTTCAAAGCATGTCGGAAAACATGGCAGGTTAACGAGGAGGATTATTATGAATAAGAATGACGATTTTTTTCAAAACAAAAGGAATCTTCACATATTTGAGCTTGTTTTTTGTCTGGCAGCACTGTTCGGTTCACTTCGAATGATAGATATCAAGGTTTTTGATAATAGAAATTATTATCTGTGTCTGATCTTCGTCTCCATGGGGCTTGCCGATCTTTCAAAAGCATTTTATCTGGAGCAGTCTCAAAAGTCGTTAAAAAGGCTTAATATTGCCTATGCAGCCCTGTATTTTTGCTCAATTCCGGCTTTGATACTGATAAGATCCAATTCTTCCAGATTCAGGATGATGTCATTTATAATAGCTTTGATCTTCGCCATAAATCGTATTGTTTCACTGAAACGCAAACACAAGGCTTTGAACAAAATATCATTTGCGGCATCCTGTCTGCTTTTGTTAATATTCTGTATTGCGCTGCTCATAAGATCCGAAAAAGCAGACAAAGCCGTATTTCTCTTTTTAGGGCTGTTTCTTATAACGGTACTTCTTAAAAGAATAATCGGAATCTCTCTTTCACGGTTAAGATATGATCTGATAATAAAAATTGCCAGAAAATCAATGGCGGGTCAGATATTATCAGGTCTTATGATCCTTATTTTTACCTTTTCTATCGTATTTAACAGATTTGAGCCGTCAATGCCTAATTTTTCCGATGCTCTCTGGTACTGTTTTGCGATAACCACAACAATCGGTTTCGGTGACATTACAGCGGTAAGCGGAATCGGACGCATACTGTCTGTCATACTTGGAATATACGGAATAATCGTTGTATCACTCATAACCTCTATAATCGTAAACTTCTATACCGAAGTCAAAGATGAAGATGCTAAAGATGAGAATGTTAAAGACGATAATACTAAAGACGATAATACTAAAGACGATAATACTAAAGACGATAATACTAAAGACGATAATATAACTAATGAATAATTATTTATCGGGCAGGAGAGGAAAACCCCCTCCTGCCCGGTTCTAAACGCTTCGCGCTTTCTATATTCTTTAAATCATTCAGGATCAGCAGATTCCCTGAGCGAGCATTGCGTCTGCTACCTTCTCAAATCCTGCGATGTTAGCGCCTACTACATAGTTGCCTTCTGCGCCATATCTTCTTGCAGCATCATCAAGATTATGGAAGATATTGACCATGATGCCCTTAAGCTTAGCGTCAACTTCTTCGAATGACCAGCTGAGTCTCTCGCTGTTCTGTGACATCTCAAGAGCTGATGTTGCTACGCCGCCTGCGTTTGCAGCCTTGCCAGGTGCGAATAATACGCCGTTCTCCTGTAAGTACTGTGTAGCCTCGATGGTTGTAGGCATGTTAGCGCCCTCTGCAACTGCCTTGCAGCCGTTTGCAACGAGTGCCTTTGCATCGTCGATAAGAAGCTCGTTCTGTGTTGCGCATGGAAGAGCGACATCACATGGGATCGTCCATACTCCGCGTCCTTCATGATACTGTGCGCTTGGTCTTGCTGCAGCGTACTCTGTAAGACGTGCTCTCTTAACTTCCTTAACTTCCTTAAGAAGATCAAGGTCGATCCCTTCAGGATCATAGATCCAGCCTGTTGAATCAGAAACTGTAACAACCTTTGCTCCAAGCTGTGTAGCCTTCTCGCATGCATAGATAGCAACGTTTCCTGAACCTGATACGCATACTGTCTTTCCTGCGATATCCATTCCGTTGCACTTAAGCATCTCTGATGTTAAGTAAAGAAGTCCGTATCCTGTAGCTTCTTTTCTTGCCAGTGATCCGCCGTATGAAAGTCCCTTTCCTGTAAGAACGCCTTCATATAAACCTCTGATCCTCTTGTACTGACCGAACATGAAGCCGATCTCTCTTGCGCCTGTTCCGATGTCACCTGCAGGTACGTCGGTATCTGCGCCGATATATTTGCAAAGCTCTGTCATGAAGCTCTGGCAGAACGCCATAACTTCTCTGTCTGACTTGCCCTTAGGATCGAAATCAGAACCACCCTTGCCGCCGCCGATAGGAAGGCCTGTAAGAGAGTTCTTAAAGATCTGCTCGAAACCTAAGAACTTGATGATTCCAAGGTTTACGGAAGGATGTAATCTCAAGCCGCCCTTGTAAGGTCCGATAGCGCTGTTAAACTGTACTCTGTAACCTGTGTTAACCTGTACATTTCCGTTGTCGTCTACCCAAGGCACTCTGAACTTGATCTGTCTCTCCGGCTCAACAAGTCTTTCAAGAAGAGCTTCCTTTCTGTATTTTTCTTCATTCTGCTCAACTACGGTTCTTAAAGACTCCATAACCTCTCTAACTGCCTGATGGAATTCAGGCTCGCTTGGATTCTTTTTAACAACCAGGTCGATTATCTCATCTACGTATGACATATATATTTCCTCCTTTATGGAATTACTAAAAAATTTCCGATTTCGCTTTAATACTATAAAGCAATAAATCAAATTTTTCAAGAGTTTTTTTCTGTTTTTGGGCCCTCAATTAAAAATTTTTTTCAAAAATATATTTTAAGACCGCCATCTGCCTATATACTTATCTTTCTTTCCTTAAATTCAGTCACTCTCCATACCTTGGCGCTTATCTCCACCACTTCCCTGCCGCAGTAATCACAGTGCTTTTGCCCCAGCATCTTGATCGGCGCGCCGCAGGTCGGACAGGAAAGTCCGAATCCGTTATCCGGATATAAGGTCATCATCTTATCGTAATCCTGAATATAAGAGAGGTAGGTATAATATCTGGTCTGCACTTTCTTATCCTTAGAACCGTAGATGATCTTTCCGTTCTTCGTATGCCATGTATAATAACTTACCGAAGACTCTGCGGTTATCGTACAAAGTCCCCTGCCTTTATCATATTTCACTATCTCGGTCTGATATATCCTGATATCCGTATATTTTTTGGAAATGCCGCCCTTCTCATCATCGGCTATCTCCAGTTCGATCATTTTCTTGATATTATAACCGGCGAATTCGCTCAGGTCATCGATATTCTGATTGCTGATCGCCGTTAGCGCAGACATAAGAACGCTTTCAATATTGGCTCTCCACTCATGCCATACGAATTCGGGAAAATCGCGGTGTATCCTGTTAAGGAAAATACCGGTGGCGTTTGATACTGTTCTCGGGACTTCATGTTCCTGATAATTTCCCTCATCTATGACCTGTTTCAATGTCTTATCCGGGAAAAATTCCTTAAACATCTGCCTGCCTTTTATCATTATTATCAATGCGCTTACAAGCACCACCGCCAAAAGCGAAAGAAATATTATCCCTATGATCCCAAGCCCTGCCATTTTCTACCTCGCTCTGCCTCCCGGCTCTCTTAACCCGCGTGCTCTGTTTCTTAGGCTTCTTCGCCCGCGTGCTCTGCTTCTTATGCCTCTTCGCTCTCGTGCTTTGCGATCTGCAGCATTATCGCGCATTCCATTCTCTTTTTAAACAGTTCGCAGCCGTATTCATATACTCCGTTGATGCTTCCGGTTGAATGATAAGCGTTGGCGGCGCAGCCTCCCGAACAGTAAAGCCTTGCCCAGCAATCCCTGCATTCTTTTCTCGAGAATACGTTGCACGCCGCGAAGTCCCCTACAACCTTTTCATTGGTCACGCCGTCATAGATATTTCCGAGAAGATATTTCGGATCATTTACGAACTGATGGCACGGATAAAGATCTCCCCACGGCGTAACCGCCATATATTCCGTGCCGGAACCGCAGCCGGAAAGTCTCTTGTATATGCAAGGTCCGTGCGAAAGATCGAGCATGTAATGATAGAATACAAATCCGTCTCCCTGCTTTTCCTTTTCTATCATCATATCGGCAAGCTTCTCATATTCTTTGAAAAGAACCGGAAGATCTTCTTTGGTAAGCGCGTACGGATCATCGGGACTGCATACGACAGGCTCCATGCTCAGCTGCCTGAAACCAAGCTCGTACATATGCTCAATGTCTTTCGTGAAATCAACATTGTTATGTGTATATGTACCTCTGATATAGTAGCTCTTGTCTCCTCTTCTCCTGACAAATTCCTGAAATTTCGGAACGATCTTCTCATAACTTCCCTCGTTGTTGTAATTAACTCTGAGCCTGTCATGAACCTCTTTTCTTCCGTCAAGGCTTAAGACCACATTATCCATCTCTTTATTGGAGAAATCTATCACATCGTCATCTATGAGCATGCCGTTGGTGGTAAGTGTAAATCTGAAATGCTTGTTATTCTTTTTCTCGATGCTCCTCGCGTAAGCGACGAGCTGCTTAACCACATCCCAGTTCATCAGAGGCTCGCCGCCGAAGAAATCGACTTCAAGATTGGTTCTGGTTCCCGAATTGGCAACAAGAAAATCAAGCGCCGCCTTTCCCGTCTCAAATGACATGAGCGCCCTGTCGCCCTTATACTTGCCCTGTCCGGCAAAGCAGTAACTGCAGTTCAGATTGCAGGTGTGCGATACATGAAGGCATAATGCTTTGATGACCCTGCTTCTTTGCTTAAACACATGCGCCCTGTCCTCAAATGTATTTACGGAAAAAAGCCTGCCTTCTTTTTTGAGTTCTTCGATATCGTCAAGACACTCATTGATCTCGGCTTCATTTACGCCTTCCGTATCTTTATATTTATCAAGCATGGCAGCAACGATGCTGCTCCTGTCATGCCCTTCGTACATAGCGATGATATCATACGCCACATCATCTACCACGTGGACGCTTGCGCTGTTGATATCAAGAACAATGTTATATCCTTTTAATTTATACTGGTGAATCACTTTATATATAATCCTTTCACAATAAGATAGAAAAAACGGTATAAAACAGCCGCCTTTCCGGCGGCTGCTCATTACTTTCTTATTTTGCTTCGCACTTCTGATTAGCAACACCGCATGATGTCTTGCAAGCTGACTGACATGATGTCTGGCACTCGCCGCATCCGCCGTTCTTTGCGCTCTTTGCTAAATCGCGTGTATCTAATGTCTTAATTCTCTTCATGATATCTTTCTCCTTAAGCATTTATAAACTTTCTAAAGATTATACCTTACTTTTTGAGCATTTACAATAAGAAGTTTAAATAAAAGGATCCCTCGTTACTCTCGGCCGCAGGAACGGTATCTCTGAAAAAAGTTTTTTCATTCCATTGCCCCTTCCAGTATAGAAAGCAGCGAATTTCCCCATCTGTCATAGTTTTCATTAAAAATGCCTTCAAGAAATCCAGCTTGTTTTATTCTGTTTTCTTCAGGTATGATATCCGAAAAAGACACTCCGGCAAGGCTTCTGATGATCGCATAATATTTAAGTACACTTTCTATCTTCGCTATCTTCTCATCATCATCCGTATTAAAATATGTTCTTATAAATCTGTTCCATAACCTGATCAGAACATCTTTTTTTATTCCCGAATATCTTTCAGCGCCATTGCCGATATCCGCAATAAGTCTCATTATCTGATATGAAGCCAGAAGATCTATTACAGGATGTCCTACAGATGCATCTCCCATATCTATGAGGAGCCACTCGTCATCCCTTACCATGATATTGGCAGGATGAAAATCACCATGAACAAATGTATTTCTTACAGGTATACCGGCTATGAGCTCTCTTAATTTAGCTATAGTCTCATCCCTGTAATAACCGCTCTTCTCTGCAACATCCGCCCACACCTTAAGATTATTGCGTGCATCCGGCAGCTCTCCCTCGTCAAATGAGATCGAATGCAGTTTTTTTAAAAATCCAGCCATTTTTACAGCATATTCTTCCACTCTGCCCGGATCAGCGCTGATGACCTTACCAAGGGTCGTCGCATCGATCATCTCGTAGATTATACCGTAGCTGTCTCCCACGTTCACAACATCAAATGAGATCGCAGACGGTATGTCACGGATAAATGCCTTCCTTGCCACATTCTTTTCATTCAGGATCTTTTCCGGCGGATTGGTCAACGGATTATAGACCTTAATAATAGTCTCCTCGTTCAGGCGGTAGATGCTTCCATTGGCACCGGCTCCTATCATCGCAAGACCGTCCACACTTACCTTCTTAAGTTTCTTCTTCACATCAAAGAGTTCTGTAAATCCCGTTACTTCCATAATATCATAGATATCCGCACCGGCATTGACAATGCTTATTGCAGCATCCGTTGATTTGCGCAGCTTCATCAAAACCCTTAATCCCGCCGATGAAATGTAATCAAGTTCCGATACGTCAAGGATCACGACTTTATTATCGGAAATGCCCTGTGATATTGTTCCGGAAACATCAGCAGTTGAATTCTTAAGTATCCCTTCTGTAAGTTCCTTCTCAAATTCACCCGCATTAACGGAGTCTATCCTTCCTTTTAAATAAATGGTTGTCTTATTGTCCTCTGATGATATTTTCATTACATTACCGCCTTTAATCTATCGCAAAACATACTGTAACGTTCCTTGTTATCAAACCACTCCGGTTCGATATTCTTTACCATGTTAAGTCCGACTGTCTTTACCGCCGCTCTTGCGGCTTCAAACTGGGATTCCTTTTTGCCTTTTGTCAGACACAAGGCTCCCTCAAGTGAATCATAAGCCTGGAATGACTTATTAAAATCCATTAACGGATGAAGCTTTCCGATCTTATTCGTATTGTTATCAACGAAAAATCCCCAATTTCCCCAATGTCTGTCTGTGTTTCCTGTCAGATAATCTATCAGATTCATCATATGATAAGAATACTCATCTTTATTTATTACAAATTCATCTCTGTTAAGTTCATTATTGGCACAGTATAGCTCGACCTGTTCAATAGAGACTATGCTTTTTTCTTCGGATGTTATTATTCTGCTTTTAGAGACTGCTTTATTATCAAAAAACGACAATTCATAATCAACCGAATCGACTTTAAAGCAGGATGCTATCTTTGATGCAAGTATCTCGGCTTCCACATCCCGTCTGTCTCCATTTTTCAGAAGAAAAATGCCATCTTTTTCTCTTTTCCATGCTTTGGGAGAAACCCCCATGACGCTGACATCGCCAGCCACATCATTGGCAGTCAGAAGTTCGGCATTTTGAAGTGTAATATTCTTTCCGCACAGACTCACATCGATAAACACATCCGATAAGGAGTGCCTGTAAAGACTGACATCACCAAACTGCTTTTTTTCTCCATATGGTCTTACCCAAAAGACGTCTGTCAGGCACAGGCACAGGCATGAAACAGATATCATGGCTCTGTCTTTATCGGTAACAGCCTGTTTTGCACCGATACTATTGAGTATTTCTTTTGAATATTTTCTGTCTAAAGTCAGAATTCTTGACGAACACCAATAATAAAAATTCGTTAGATTGTTTAATCTTGAATCAATATCGTTTTCTTCACTCAGATAAAGATTGTACGGCATAAATTCTTGGCTGTATATCGAACAGGTTCCATCTTCACGGACTACCGCAACTTCACGGTCTTTATGCATGACAGTATACTGTTTCCAATTTCCAGTCAATATATTATTATCAACGCTAAAGCTCATCGCCGCACCTCCTTGATCACTGATATATTTTTTCTTCCGACATTCTTATTGATCTCATCTGTCTGTCCGGCCGTTATCCTGCATCCAGGAAATATTATCGGGATCCCCGGAGGATATGCCCATATATATTCTGCTGCGATCCTTCCGATAATGTCCTCTATAGGGACTGTCTCTCTTTCATTCCGCAGCGCCTCATAAATATCCATTGCTGTATCCGGTTCAGAAAATGAACCGCTTATTTTTTCATCAACATCAGGCTGTGAATCCGCAAGAACCATTATCCTTTTTCCTGCATCCGGTTGTGCATCCATAAACTTCGTTATCTTTTTATCCACATCCATCAACGCGTCCGCAAGCCTTGTCAGCGTAACCTCATCATCCATTAATCCGGTCAGATATATCACATAAGTCTTTAGACTCATCTCCGACTCTATCCCGTACTCGTCCCTTAATCTGTCCGAAAGCGTAAATCCGTCAATATCTGTTCCATCAGTAAGAACGACTATCCTTCCCTCATCCCTGTCGAAGGCTCCGACAGTCTCTTTTTTAAGAAGCCGTAAGTTCTTAAGTTTACTCATCTTCTCATAAAAAATCTTTATGCCGTTAATATAGGGTTCAAATACTTCACCGCTGCGTTCTGTCATTAGTCTTACAACCGAATCAATGGAAGCCATCAAAAGATACGATGGCGAGCTGGTCTGGAAAATGTTAAGCGCTCCCTCAATGGCAGTC
This sequence comes from uncultured Lachnospiraceae bacterium, assembly GCA_902783965.1. GTDB lineage: Bacteria > Bacillota > Clostridia > Lachnospirales > Lachnospiraceae > RUG11200. The sequence goes on along the minus strand of CACZSY010000214.1, from coordinate 541 downwards.
GTTTCAACTCTATCGCCGTTGCATAACAGAAGTGCAGTCTGCGTAAGGCTCGGCATGGTCTTATGAAGGCTTAACGTTACAAGATCCGCATATCTTATCGGATTTTCCGGAAAAAATGTATCAAATCCAAAATGCGCTCCGTGAGCCGCGTCCACCATCAGCACTTCCCCATGCCTGTGAACAGTTTCAGCTATGCTTTCTATATCGCTGACTATTCCATCATAAGTCGGGCTTGTGATGACCACCATACGGCTTTCCGGATATTTTTCCAAAGCTTTGGTTACGATATCGGGAGAGATACTGTTGCAGATATCATCACGGGTCTTTTCGGGATAGAAAATATGTGCTTTAAGTCCGAGAAGTTCTATCGTATGATAAACAGATCTATGGCAGTTTGCAGCGATTATTATCTCATCTTTCAGACCGCAGACCGCTTTTATTCCCGAAAGGATCCCTGCGGTCGTCCCGTTTACAAGATAATACGCCCTGTCACACCCATACAGCTTTGCTGCGATCTCCATTCCCTCTTTTAAAATTCCGG
>CACZSY010000213.1 GCA_902783965.1 uncultured Lachnospiraceae bacterium | reverse complement strand
TATTATTCTTCCCACAAGAAATCCATGCTTCTTTGACATCCAGCCCTTTTAAGAATTCTTCGGTCGTCGAATACCTGGAGCCATGATGAGCTACCACGAGAATATCAAGGGCATGGATCCCAAGTTTGTCCAGATTCTTCTTTAGGTTGACTTCACCCTCTCCGGCAACGTCTCCTGTTATGAGCGCCGACTTGCCATTAAACTCTACATAAAGACATACTGAACTCTCATTAGCATCTGGATCGCAGTTATCTCTGGACGGATTAAGGCAGACAATTGAATAACCTGTCCCTGTGACAGTTTCAAATTCATGAATAGAATAAATCTCATCCCGTCCCTTAATTTCTGCTTTTTCCAGCTGTGTTTCATCGGTATCAGGCGGGCAAATTATCTTTGATATCGTAATGTCTGGATCATCTTCCATCTCACTGACCGCATTAATATGGTCTTCGTCAAAATGACTAATAAAAAGATACTCTATCTCGGAAATGCCGCTGGCTTTAAGGTAAGGAATGATGCGTTTCTTTCCTACAGAATTAATGCTGGTGCTTCCTGCGTCAAACATCAGAATCTCATTGCCGCTGTTCATTACCATGCAAAGCCCCTGGCCCACATTTAGCATCGTAAACCCTTTCTCATTCTTCCTTTTAAGTACAAAACATCCCAGAATGATCATGGACCACAAAACCACAGCAGTTATCAATTTCTTTCTACGGACAGGATTCAGCCATCTGATCAACCTAGGCAAAACAAAAATCACTGCCGCAACAAATAAGTAGTAAATGATAACAGAAGCAGATTGAGGTTTACCCGTGACAAGCTTCCCGAAAGGAAGTGCGGCTGTTCGATCCAAGATCCAATATTGTGCTTTCAGTAAACTGCTTGTAATTCCCGCTGCAACATATGCCGGCGCTTTCATCACCGAAAAACCTGCCGGCGCTTTCATCGCGGCAACATATGCCGGCGCTTTCATCACCGAAAAACCTGCCGGTGCTGCAAGATTTACAAGCGCGCTTACTGCTCCCAGACACATCACGAACATGGATAGGATAAGAATCAGCGGAATAAACGGCATTATAAGACAGTTTGTCAAGGCGCTGTATACCGGGTATTCATAGTAGCTGTCAAGAATTACCGGAAGCGTGATAAGATTGATCGAAAGACTTAAAAGAAGCGGCGACCAGAAAAATGACAGAAGCCTTTTTTTCATTTTGTCCTTATCAGACAGAATGATTTCGTTTGCATCCTGTTTGATGTTTAACGAAGCTGTAAGCGGTTTATATATAAAGCAAATAGCAAAAACCGCCATAAACGAAAGCCTGAATCCGCTTCCCATTATACTTAACGGATTGTCCATAAGGACAATTATTCCGGCAAGTCCCAACGCGCTCGGCATATCATACGCCCTTCTGACAAGTTTAGCTCCGAATAAAATGAGCATCATTATCACAGCCCTGTTTGATGATGGATTAAAGCCTGTAATATATACATAAAAAATCACTGCGAACATTGAGACTGCTGACGCAGATCGTACACCTCTTCGTTTTTTCAAAAGTTCAAAAAATGCCATTCCCAACAGCGTAATATGAGTTCCTGAGACAACCGTAAGATGTAAAAGACCGTTATCTTTATAGATTTTCTTTAGATCATCACTCATTAATGACTTGTCCCCCAATGTCATTGCTGCGACAACTCCCGCATCCTCATCATCAAAATATGTATATAAGCTCTCCCTGAAAGTTTCCAGCAATCTTATCCGCAGCCTTCCCTCTCCGCCACGAGTCCCTTCTTCACCACTTACATTCCTTTCCTCTCCGCCGCGGGTCCCTTCTTCACCACTTACATTCCTTTCCACTCCGCCGCGGGTCCCTTTTTCACCACTTACATTCTTTCCCTCTCCGCCGCGAGTCCCTTCTTCACCACTTACATTCTTTCCCTCTCCGCCAACGAGCTTCGCTTCATCCGCATAGAATCTTCCGTCGTACCCTTTCAGTCTGACATAATAAGTATATTCATCAAACTGTCCGAAGACTTCAGGTTTCTCAAACGGTTTATAATTCCCTGAAAAATAAACTTCCTGCCCTATATCAAACTGATATTCTTCTTTTTTATCATTTCTGACGCTGCCGGTTACAAGAAGTTTATAACGTCCTGTTTTAACAGTGTACTGACAATACCCTCCGCCTTTATTAATATCTGTTATCCTGCCCGTAAATTCTTTATTCGGAAATTCATGATCTTTAAGATTAAGACTTACCGTTTTAAGTCCTAAGAAAAATAGAATTGAAAAACATATCAGAATATCTGTAATACAGTACTTTAGCTTTTTTGTATCTGGCAGCGCCGTCATCCTTCCGCCCTGCCTGTGCCGGGAAATGTTTCTTCTCCGTAAGCCCCAAAGACTATTTTTAATTTCCGGCAGATGTCCCGCTGTCGATATGATCAGAGCCGATATCAGCACTGCCGGTATTGAAGTCCGGTTCAGGCTGTACATCTCAAATATGCAGCACAGTCCGAACCAGACAAACATCGGTCGTTTATACATTTATCACTGTTCCCCTTTTATCAGGTCAAGATTCCTTTCCAGCGGAATGCTGAAATTTATCTTATCCTTGAAATTCTCCGTTTCCTCTCCGTCAATAGTTATAAATACTTTATTGATCCCCTGAAGCTCCGTCAACGAGTTTACAACCGAATAAACATACGCTTCATCAGAGATCTTATCCGTTTTATTTAAAAATGCATTCGAGAAATCAACATAACAGATACCGCCCTTTGTGGTTATCTTATTGACCTTAGTCTTTCCGTTGATACCTCCGGATATGTCTTCACTGTCAGGTACCGAATCGATAAGCGCATC
>CACZSY010000212.1 GCA_902783965.1 uncultured Lachnospiraceae bacterium | reverse complement strand
TGTTATTGCCTTTTCGATCTCTTCCTCCGAACCGAGCGGAAGCTTGGCGCCGTTCTTTTCCATTATGCCGACAAATTTCTCCACGGCTATATCCTTGATGCAATTCTCGGCTTCCTTGCGGTTGTCGCCGGTGAGCGGCCTGCCTTCCTTGATCATGGTATGCATCTTATCTACAGCATCCTTAGCTTTATCGATAAAATTCTTATGGACAGGTGAGGCAAATTTACTCTCGTTATCATATTTACTTATTGCATTATTCTTGAGCTTGTCGAGATTGCCCGGAAGCTTAAGCTCCATATCCTCATATTTTACATCGGCTACAAGCTGTGCCTCAGTCGGAACGCCTATTATCTCAGTCTGCTTCATATAATCCGGATTCTCAGGATGGTCTATTATCTTTACATCTTTAAATGCCGACCCGTCAATGATCTTTCTCTGGATCTTGTTAAAGCTGCTGCTGTCGCCTATACTGTTACACTTTAAAAGTATATCACTGCTTTGCTTAAGGCAGAGTCCATCAATGGCGAACTTCATTTCATCTTCCTTAGTGTATCTTTCAGTATATGGGAGATTTCCTTTTGCATCCTTAAACTGATCAAACCGAAGTTCCGCAACCTTGCTGGAAATGGCCTGCATTACCATCGGGCTGCCCTGCATTCCCCTTTTATCAGGTGTGTTCTTTATTGTGATCAACCGTTCCATCTGTGATTCTTTATCATTCAGGACACTTGTCAAAGGTCCCTTACAGGTCTTGCAGCTGAAGTCCTTAAACTCCTCATAGTCCTTTATCTGTGGATGGTCTTTATGCACAAGCTCCATCAGCTCTTTCTCACAATGACTCTGCTCCTGCCATATATCGTGGGTTACCTGTATCATTCCCTGAAAGAGCATAGTATTCTTTTCAAACAGGACGTTCGGATCGGAGATGTCAATATTCTTTTCAGCTTCGTTCATAAGTCCCGCAAGTGCTTTATGACCTTCATACATATTCTCTGCGATCCATTTATCGTCACCAGCCTTCATTTTATTAACAACAGTATCGAAAGTCTTCGCTTTCTCTTCTTTAAGCATATCCGGATCAAGAAGCTGCTCCATCGTATACTTGCCTTCTCTTGCAAGAACTGCAAGAGTCAGGGAATATCCTGCCGTTCTTCCCAAAGAATAAGTGTTCGGTATTGTTATCTCTTTTACCTGTTCCAGAGTATATTTATTTCCGTAAAATGATTTCATGGTTTCTTTATTGCCAATAAGATACCTGTTCTTCTGGGCAGACCTGTTCTCCCATAAATCCAGTTTTTCGGCTGCTATTACCTCGGAAGACTTTTTATGAACTTCATTTTCTCCTGCCGCTATATTATCCTTTAACTGAAGTTCGTCGTTCATCTCGGCCTGAAGCTTATCGTCTTTAGCTATCTCCCTGTTCTCGTAAGCCTGCTGAACCGATTTTAAGTTGGTTCCAAGGTGCCTTCTCATCTGCGAAATGGCAGTAACTCTGGCCTTCGCATAATCGCTGTCCGGATTAGTCTTATAATCAAGATATTTACCTCCGAGGGCATAGGTATCCCTTGCCAGCTTCTCATATTCCGCAAGTTCCTTTTGCGAAGCCTCGCCCTTCTTAGCCATCTTTTCGGCTGCGGTCTTCAATTTCTTCATAGACTCTTTAACAGCCTTGAACTCACTTGAAGAAGTCTTATACCATGAATCGTTGTCGTCTAAAGACTTATATATCTCGGCCATTATACGCGCATTCTTTTGAAGATCCTCTTTCTCTAAAGAAGCGATACCGTATTTTTCGGCGTCGGCATTATAGAGCTCACCCGTTTTTACAAGATCCTGTTCCAGATTATGCTTTAACTTTTCCAGATCTTTTTTATAATCAGCTTCGAACTTTTTATTGATCTCTTTGGCCGCCTCCGGAAGCTTAACACCGGAATACTCATCCATCAATGCTTCATCGTTAATATCCAGCATCCCGCACATAGCTTTTTTATCTGTGGCTTCAACCAGATCTTTGTAACGGTCTGAATTAACGATAGTCTTATGGAATAATTCACGAAGCTTCTTCTCACCGTCAGGCTTTGAAAGAAGAACCTGAAGGTCGCTTATATGGTTTTCCTGATATGCATTAGCAATATCAACCGCATAATTCACGGCAAGTCTGCCGCTCTCGACACTCTCTTTAAGCTCTCCGTCATAACCGAGATCACTGATCACCTTATTAACGATCTGAGGTCCCATCTTAGTATTAGCTTTAGTAAGCTCCGCATTATTGATCCTGGCAACAAATGTATTAAATAAGAAATCCTCAACAAGCTCTTTTCTTTCCTTGCTGTTAGCTGCCGGTGCTGCGTTTAAAAGCTTATCTGCGCTCTCAGCGCTCTTGATTAAAGCGTTGTATTCTTTACCCATATTTAACATACGGATAGTCTGGGCTTCGTTATATTTTCCGCTTCCCTTACAGTTAAGCGGCGGCTGACCGTAAATCTGTCCCGCCATTATAACGGCTCTGCTCTCAGGTTGGATCGCCTCTTTAACATAACCTTCAAAAAATGACATCTGCTTTGACGAACGTATGGCCGCATCAATATAATTATTGAGCATCTCCGAAGCCTTTTCTTTTGCCTTCTCAGCTTTTACAGGATCATCACCCGTAAGATCATCGATAACATCCTTGGCTTCTTTTCTTGCCGCCGGGATCAGATCTTCGAACTCACCTACACGTTTATCACCCTCTATAAGATTCTGCATGACAACCGTATTGTTCATTCCGAGAATATCTGTTCCTCCTATTGAAGAAGAGGTCAGAAGGTGGGTGCTGAGCCTGTCCGGACGCAAAATGGAACCCATAACAATAGCCGTAACCATAACATCGGAAAGCTTACCCTTCGCATCTATCTCAATACTGTCATATTCTTCTTTCTTCGGAAACGCCGGATGTGAACCCGTCTTTCCAAACATCTTTCCCTTCGGTCCGTATCTGTCAACGATCGCCGTGTATTCCTTATGCATCTCTTCAACGCGGTTCTTATAACCGTTGGACATAGCTTCAACCTGATAGTCTTTTTTATTCGGATATCTCTTTCTTGGCATGATGATTCCTCCTGATCCTACGATCTACTTTTATACATTACTTTAAGGTAAAGTATAGCTTATTGTGTATAACAAATCAATGACATCTAATTACATATTCAATGCCCTGTTATCTGCAGCAACATCCCTTCCCATCTCTTTCTGCTGCTGCAGTTCTTTCTGATCCTGAGCTTTATTAATACTCTTCTCTATATCCTTCATCGATGACTTGATAAGTTCCGTTGCTTTGTCTTCAAATGCGAATTCGGCTATCGTGCCGGTTCCGATATACTCGGTCGCTTTCTTAAACTGTGGAAGATTATTTATTGTATTCTCGATCTCATTACTGCTGTTCTCTGGAAATTTAACGCCGATTTTTTCAAGGACGCCTACCATCTTTTCCGCAAATATATTCTTAATGTATTCACGCGCCATGTCCCTGTTATTTCCGGTTAAAGGAGTCTTGTCCTTTATCATCTTTGAAAGGCTCTCAACTGCGTTCTCGGCCTTTTCAAGATATGCCTTATGGATCGGGCTGGCCTTATCTTCCTGTTTTTCGAGTTTAAGGACAGATTTGTCTTTAAGTCTATCGATCTCTTTAGTATTCAGCTGATCCATAGTCTCATATTTAAGGTCTTTCATAACCTGGTCAATAGTTGGAAGACCTGTGATCTTTATCGAATTCGATCCTTTCTTTTTCGGATCAAATACGGCCTTAACATCTTTAAGCGCCGAACCGTCAAGGAACTTGCCTAAAACCTTATCGGTATCCTGCGACATGGCAAAATCCATCTTTAAGGAATCCACTTTTTCATTAAATGTGATCTGACTTAAGGCCTGCAGCTTTTCCGCATTCTCTTTTTTCAGGAACTGCTCGGAATAAGGCACCTTCGGATTACTCTCCTTCGTCTCCTTTATAAGATTTCCGACAAGCTTTTCCTGAATAAGATTTGTGACCATGGACGAACCTCTCGTGTCGATGACTTCATGGTTTTGTGCCATCTGACTTGTATATGTGGAGATAAATTCATCCGAATTCTTAAGGTCCATGACCGGTCCCATCTTTAGTGACATGAGGTTCGTATATTCATCGTATTTCTTTATCTGCGGCATCTCAGCCTGAACTAACGGCATTATCTCATCCTCGCAATGACTCATTTCCTGCCAGGTATCAAAATAAGCATAAGACAGGCTCTTTAATTCAAGCCATTTTTCATTCTTTTTATAGTCAGGATTGGTGAAATCGATATTTTTTACCTCTTTATCGACGATCTTAAGCATTTCCTTCTGACCTTTATAAATGTTTTCGGCGATCCATTTCTGGTCTTCCTTGGTTCCGCCCTGTATATGCTGCATCACCTCATTGAATTTCTCGGCTTTTTCCTGCTGCTTAAAATTCGGATCCGTGAGTTCCTTTAATGTATATTTGCCCTCTGCAGCCATGGCGGCAATTGCGATACCGTAGGCTCCGGTCCTGTCAATACTGTAGCCGAAAGGATTGTTCACTTTAGCCAGATCGGCATTTTTCCATTTTTCACCTCGGAATACATTTTTAACCGAATCGTTGCTTAATGCCATCGCATCTGATTTCTTTTTGACATCTTCTATTTCCGCTGCCTTGGAATTGATGACGTTTAGGGTATGTTCGAGATATTTCTTCGGTCTTTCCTTCTCAAAGAAGTCATTATTGATATCATCCATAAGCTTCTCATCTTTTTCATTCAGCTTATTCTCATAAGAAGTAAGGACAGACTTAAGGTTGGCACCCAGATGCCTTCTTATATTGCTGACAGCAGTGACTCTTTTTTGTGCGTAATTGCCGTTGACTACCTTATTGTTAATATACTTTTCGGTAAGCGCATTAACCTTTCTTGCCTTTCTCTCATATTCGGCAAGCTCTTTTTCTGTAGGTTCCCTGCCTGTATCTGCAAGTTTTTTTGCATAGGAGCTTAAGCCTTTAAGCTCTTTCTTAAGATTTCTGAAAGTTTCCGATGAACGCTTATACCAGGAATCAGTTTTGTTAAGATCCTTATACATCTGCTTGATTATGTCAGCATTTTTCTTCATCTGATCCGGGTCTGTTGAATTGATGCCATACTTTTTACGGTCGATATTATAAAGAACTCCGCTGTCGATTGCCTTACCGACGACATTTTTCTCAATGACCGCCATTTCCTTATCATAAGCAGCCTTATGGTTCTTATTAATCTGTGCGCTGGCTTTAGGAACCTTGATATCCGGATATTCCTGTTCAAAGCTTTTACCCGAACTGTAGCTGTCGAGCACATCGCTTAGGGCATTGGAATCTGCGGCTTCTACAATTTCCTTATAATGATCGGAATTTCTTATGGCGTCACCATAAACCTGCATAAGCTTTTCTTTTCCATCGGGCTCAGCAAGGATAGCCTGAATATCAGAAATATGATATTTCTGATATGTGTCCAATATAGGTATTGTAGCCTTCATTACGCCGGGATTTTTACTTAACTTATAAAAATCCGTCTCTGTTTCCATGACGTCTGCGGGTTCAACACCTATTTTTTTCAACATCCCGCCAACAAGCTCACTGTTCAGTTCTGCCTGACCCTTCTTAATCTCCTGTTGACCAATATTGGCAAGCAGACGGTTAAATATAAACTCTTCGGCAAGTTTCTTTCTCTCTTCGCTTCCCGCCGGTGGAGTACTGTTTAAAAGCTTATCTCCGGCCCTGATATAGTCATCTACCGCATTCTGCATCTTGACATGGTTCTTAAGACGCATCCTGTCTATCTCTGATATTCCGTCCATCGGCGGCATATTGGGATCGTCAATAAGCTTTGCAGCCAGCTGTACTACACAGTATTCAGGTATTCTGATCTGGTTCGGCTTATAACCGACATCCCTTCCGAACTTTCTCGATGAGCTGATGCCGGCATCCATGAAATCTTTAAGCATCTTATTGACGGCATCTTTTTTGCCCTTTCCGTAATCAATAAGAGCATCCTTTGCCTCCTGCCTTGCTTTGGGCAAAAGATCCACGAATTCTCCCTGTCTGCGATCGCCATTTATCAGGTTCTCCATGACAAATGTCCTGTTAAAACCAAGAATATCATTGCTGCTGTCTATTGAAGAGCCACTGGAAAGTATTCTGTCGCTCAGTCTGTCAGGGCGCATTATCGAACCCATGACAACGGCAGTTACCATATTCTCATCCAGTCCTTCCGGAATATCTATCTTGATCTTATCATATTCATCTTTTGAGAGGAAAGCAGGATGATCCCCTTCGGCATCGAACATCTTTCCATCGGGACCGAAACGCTCGGTCACGATCTCAACAGACTTGCCTATGACATTCAGGGAATTATGAAAATCTTTCTTCATTTCATCCCTGTTTTTTTGTTTTTGTTGTCTGATAACTTTCTTAGGCATACCCTTTTCCCTCGCTTATATTCGTAATATATGAAGACAGGGGTTCTTAAGTCCCTTTTTCAGGATACAGAGAACCGTCCCATGTCTCCTTTCTGCGGCTTTGTCTCTTTGGCTTCTCGCGCCTCTTTGATATCCTCTGCGTGCTTTGCGCCGTATCTTTCAGTGAAATCCTTCGGATCTATGAAATTCTTCGCCGTCGGATCGTTGTTATTCCTGACCGTATTGATCTCAGTCAGAAGCTTGTTGGTGCGGATTGACATTCCCGGAGCGTACTTGGTCGAGATCGCTATTGCATCCATCGCATTGTCGAAGCCGTCCTTACCCTTTTGCTGAATTCTTTCTTTTTCTTTTCCATGAGTATATTTTTTCACCGCCTCGAATACATTAAGATTCGCATTGCGGATCGCTTCCGCTTTTTCCTCTGCGCTCATGTTTCCGACTTTATCCTTAAGCGTTGCGGCGTTCTTTACCGCTTCATAGAAATTCCTATATTCATTGCTGCGGCCTTCAGGACTTCTCATGCTCTTAGAAAGAGTCTCCATATCCTTAAAGAAATCTCCGTTCTTTGCATGCGGAACACCGTATATGGCATTTCTCAATTCCCTTCCTGTCTTTAAGGCAGCGGAATAATCCTTAAGGGAGTTCTTAAGCACCTCTGGATTGGACTTTACTGCGGCTTTGGATTTGGCATTGTAATGTCTCCTGTCTATTTTTTATGATGAAATATACGATATTCTAATATCTGTAAGTATAATATTTTATCTGTGACAAAGTAATGACAAATAGAGAAATGGGGACAGGGGGACGGAGTTAGTGTATCATTTTCTTTTGAAAATGATACACTAACTCCGTCCCCCTGTCCCACTTCATCTCTATACTTCAATAAACAACTTCGCCGCTGCCTCTATCGCAGCAAAATCCTTCGAATCATCATCGATGAACAGGAAGAAATTCCTATCCTGTGTCGTGAATATCGCCACCGATACTTCACCGAATCTGTAAAGGGTTGCCGTGGTCTCGCCGATTGTTACATCCTTTACGTTTGACGCTTCGGTGAGTCCCTTCTCTTTCATAATACTCTTTAGAAGCTTCTTTACGTTCGCCGGGTTGAAGTATTCATCTTTGTTGGTTATTGCAAGCTTGTAGGATACTGAACCGATCTTTAAGATGAGTCTCTTCATCCTCTCGGCTTCTTCTTTTTCTTCAAGCTGTAATACATCATAGTTTACAATAAGTGTTCCGGCCGGGAACTTCACTCCGTCTACCATTACGGAAATCTCATCGTAGAAATCAAGTTTATCGTAAGTCTTCTGCTCTTCTGTGATCTTTGACTCAAGCAATTCCGTTATCAAGCCATCGGTTATCTTTAACCTGAAAGTATATCTTAGACCTGCCTGACCGCTTACAAGGTAGATTTCTTTTTCTAACGTTTCGCCGGTTCCTGTTGTTCCTGTGGTTTCCGTATCTGACGCTCCGGCTGCATTTGAATCAAACCCGGTGCCTTCTTTATTTTCAGAAGTTCCATTCTCCGCTGTCTTACCTTCGGCAGTTTCGCCTTCAGATGTTTCTCCTTCGGAAGTTTCCACACCGTTTTCTAAGCCTGATGTTTTATCATTGGTGTCACTTACTCCGTAATATACATTGTAGATAAGAGTAATCTTTTCTACCTCTTTATCTTCAGCGGTACCGCCCTTATCAGATTTGTCATTTCCTTTATCAGGCTCAACATTCTCTACTTTCTCAGGTTCAACCAAATTCTCTTCGTTTTCACCATTCGGCTCAATTTCTGTTTTATCATCTTCTTCCGGTTTCTCAGTTACCGTTTCAGTATCCACTGACGAAGTTTCAGCTTCTGCTTCGGTATTATCCGCCGGTTCTGCGGTTTCAGTCTTTTCCGACGACCTCTCCAATTTTGATACCGTAAAACCTTCCGCTTCGAATTTCCAATCAGTGTAGTTAGTACTTGTTAAGGTAAATGTCATTACGCCAAGGTTATTAAGAGTCATCTTAACCGGAAAACCGGTATCTTCTCCGATCACTCCGAGATCAGCGGTTGTAACAACAAATTCGGGATTCGTCTCGTCCTGGGAATCCGTAGGTTTCTTTGTACTTTCGGTGGTTTCTTTACCATTTTCTCCGCCGTTCTCATTATTATTCTTTTTTGAAGAAGCTGCGATCGCAAGGACTACTATTAACAACACGGCCGCTGCAGCTATGATAATTATCTTCTTATTGTTAAGCATATTTCACCTTTCTTATTTATAACCGTGATAGCACAATTCTTAAAGCCCTGGTGTATTAATAACCTGTGATCCAGCGATCGGCAGCAGTCGAATATGCCGGAATAATCTTACCCTCAACTTTTGCGGTAGCCAGTCCGTAGTCGCTTTTATTATTACTATAACGGCTGCTGTTAACATAAACCGTAATCGTATTATTATTGATAATTCTATAATTATTCTTAATATTTACTACATAACTTCCATAATTACTGCTAAGACTGCTAAATGTCTTAGAGGATTTATAATCGCTTCCTGTCTTTACATAGCACCTGCTAGGTGCTTTTCCGGTTAATATGATATTGCTATTATCGATCAGGGTGGAATCCATATCGGCATATACCGTCGACATATAGCCTTTATTGACGATCATTCCACTTGTCATTTTTAGCTTCTTAATAAGCACTTTGCCGCCGTCCTTGACTATTATATCACCGTTATTACATTCTATTCTTCCATCGTCCGTTTCCGAATCCAGAGGGAATATAAAACCTGACCCATCCACTATCAGTGTACCATTAACACGAATTGTTCCGTTATTAATAAACCTGCCTGATACGATAAGCATCGCACCGTCTGCAACATCAAGATAATAATTTCTTGGCAGATATGTTATATCCTTAACGGTCATTACGTCACCGCTCCTAATCGTATAGACAGTAGAACCTGACTTCTTCATTACGGTCGGGGACGCCAGCTGCTTGCCCTTATATATCCTTATCTTATTGCAGGAACTGTTTGAGCCTCTGTCGCCTACTCCGAACCTTCCGCTTCCGCAGAAATTATTGCATATGTAGAAATCATCACCGCTATTGTCTATATAGAAGCCGAATTCATTATTTCCGTACTCATGAACCTTGAACATCCAGTATACGTCACTAGAGCCAAAAGATTTCTCATCCTTATGGCAGCCGTCGACAGTTTCAAACCACCAGTTATCACACCCCTTTTCGAATGCATCCCTGTCTATATGCTCTACATAATAATTTGTATTATTATGCGGTTTAAAATAATATCTTCCTCCGGAACTGTTGTCCCATTTTCCCATCCAGAAGCTCGGTACATATCCTCTGGTAATGAACTTATCCTGATCCATTATCGGCTTAAGTACCTCGAATTCAAGACTTTCTCCGGAATATATAGGGATGTAGTATCCGTCACCGTTGCTTCCCTCCCTGTCATTGATACCTCCGCAAACCCAATCGTCACCAAAGCATAATATGATACGGGTATCGGAGGTCGGAAAGTCCGACTTGGATTTACAAAGAGTCCATTCCCACAGCGTCGATGAACTGTTATTGGACCTAGTATTGAAAGTCGAACGTGCCTGCGAATAAAGCATTCCACAGTCTTTTACGAACAAAAGCAGCGCTACCGCAAACAGAGTGATCCGGGATATCAGTCTTCTCCTTGTATAGAAAAATTGTGCCATATACATTCCTGCCTTTCATTGCTGTGTCTTAAGACATTTTTACTTATAAATCATACCATACTGCCGGGCATTATTCAACTCCGCAGCGTCATTAGTAACAATATAAATTCCTATGCCTGACTAAATTGTATTTATTAATTCTTTCGCGGCATTATCCTTAGTCTTAGTATTGACATTAACTTTTTCCGGCTGATTATTCTTCTTTTCTATATCCTTCATCTGTTTTTCGATGGTCTTATTGATTATATCCATCGTTACGTCCTTCTGATACAGATCCGCAACTTCTGCAATTCCCATTTTATCAATGCTTGATTCAAGGTTCTTATATCCAGGGAACTGCTCAACGCCATTAAGGATTTCTTCCTTTGATGCATTTTTAAACTTATCCGGACACTTTGTGCAAAGGTTCAGCGCCATCTGTTCCTTAACATACTGCTTTGCATTATCTTTATATTCAGGTTTTTTTTCGGTATATAAATGATATCCTACCTTTTGTCCCAGTTTTCTTACAGTATCTGTATATGATCCTGCAATCTCCTTCGGTCCATTACCATCAACACTTTTAAAATCATAGCTTTTATTATTTGCTTCTTTACTGATGGTGCTGTACAGCTCACGGTCTCTTTTTAAGATATCGAAACGGTACTGGGAAGAAAGCTTTCCCGGTGTCGGTGCATTTTCAACTTTCATGGCACTTCTGTCAATTTTCATGCCGTCATAGATACTGCCGTCAGCTATCTTATCCATATATATCTCATCAAGGGTATGTCCGTATCCCATATCTTTTTTATTAGTTACCTGGTACGCAAGCTGAGGTCCAACCTGATTGAAAACAACAAGCTCTGTAACAAGTTCCTTCTCGATCTCATCCGGTGTTAACAGTTCAGTTATCGGCTTCCCAGGATTCTGTTCACGTTTTTCTTTTAACAGATCCTTCATCATCTTCGACTGAAGAGTGGTCTGAAGTATCTCCGGTGTAAATTTTCCTTTTTCCAGATAGGTCTGGGCATGTTTCATGGTAGTCGCATTCGACTTTACTATAGTAGCTATCGGACGCATCTTATCCTCAACCATTCCCCTGAGTTCATCAGTCGTTTTATATGTTGCATCCGGCTGGGTTTCCTTAAGATACTCGTCTCCTTCTGCCTTACAATGATCAAGCTCCTGATATGTATCAAATAATAATTCGCTTGAAAATACTATCTTATTAAATTCAGGGCTTTGCTCAAATCCGTCAGCAAGGATATCGTTCTTTGCACAGAAATCATTGACCATTCCAACCATCTTCTTCTGACCTTCTATCATATTTCCCGCTATCCACTTCTGATCTTCATGACTTCCGTTCAGGTAATGCTTTACGACTTCCTCGCCCATCTTTCTTTTTTCTTCGGTAAATTTGTTATTATCCATAAGGTCTTCAATTGAATATTTTCCGGTTGCCGCCATTGCCATTAAAGAAATACTAACGATAGCACCTCTTGTTGCTGAATAACTATTCTTGCTGCCAAGCTGGCTGTAATCTCCGCCGTAGAATACTTTACGGGTCTCCGCGCTGAACATTCCTATATTCTCTTTGGCACTCTGAGGTTTATCCTTCTTGTAATCATCTACTATTTTCTTAAGGCGTTTACTGCTTTCCGCTTTCATATCATCGCCTTTTAAGGCACCCCCTATCTTGGCATTGATATCTTTCATTATTTTAGTGTCCGCATTATCAAGCTGCCTTTCATTCCAAGCCTGGAGCGATCTTCTCTTATATTGCAGCGCATTCTTTACCTTATCGACTGCTTTTATCCTTTTCTTCTCGTAACTTGAATCAGTATGATGCTCCTTCTTATAATCAAGATACTCCGTTGCAGCCTTTTCCACGTTACGGCTCAGATCGTTATATCTATTAAAGTCCATGCTTCCCGGAGTAATATCCATATTCTTTGCAAATTCATTAAGTTCCTTAAGGCTCTCCTTTACTGCCTTGAACTTCTCCTGATTACCGGCAAAGAGCTTTCTAAAAGACGGATCCGCATTATCAAGATCTTTAAAAATATCATTGATCTGTTCTAAAGATTCCTTTATTCTGAATTCCTCATCACCGCTTGCAACCTCATAAGTCTGATATTTCCGGCGCTCTAGTTCCATATCGGATAGCGGTTTAAGCTTTGCAAGGATTTTTTCTTTTTCTGCTTTCCTGTTGAAGGTCTTGGCCGCCTCTGCGTTCCTTTTATTGGCCTGTTCCTCATACTGCGTCGGAACCTTTGTTCTGAAGTCTTTAAATCCGCCTTTGTATGTATTCAGGGTATCAGTCGCAATCTCTAACTGGCTGCCGAGCGTATCTTCATCAGCCTCATTGAGCATCTTGAACAGAGGTGTCTGCTTTATCTCTTCGGCGTAGAGTTTTTTTACTTTCTCGTAACCGCCCTCCTCCATAAGCATCATATCGATACCGTCAACATTAATCTTTGCCTGTTGATTTGCAAGACCATCGGCTTCCGGGTCAAAATTTCCTACTACAAAATCGTCATCTTTTTTATTATCTTTTTTATCATCTTTTTTAATAGTATAACCCCATTCTTCGGCCGTCTTGCGAAAATCAGCCTTATTCTGCTCTTTAAGAACATCAAGCTTTCTGCTATAATGAGTCATTATATATTCACCGAGAACGATATCTACAAGCTTATCTTCCCTCTCCTTGCTCTTAGGTTCAGGCATCTCTTCGATAAGCTCTTTCTTCCTTTGAATATTCTTCTCAGTATAATCCAGTTGCTTTGCCTGATTGTACATATTGGCGATGGCGTTATCATTTTTCATCTCCTCAAACTCAGGCTTCTGTAAAAGTCCATAAGCCAGCTTTGCCCAGTACATATCATGTCTTGTAACATCTTTTTCCTGATAATCGTTCCTTCCAATCTGGGTCTTCATTCCCTCAAGGAACTGCTTCTGGTATTTCTGTAAAAGTTCTTTGTTGCCCTTCTTATATTCTTCAACCGCTTGGATGGCTTTCTTTCTGCCGTCAACGCATACCTTCTCAAAGCCCGAGAATCTTTTGTCTCCACCCTCTTTTACCAGATTGTCGGTCATATATACATGGTTAAAATCATAGTCCGAACCATACTTTGAAGACGACGTAAGTCTTTCACTCATTCTCTCGTCGCCGCTCATTGCACCCATAACTGCCGTCATGAAATCTTCTTCGGTAATACCATCCGGAAGGTCAACCTTCAAACCCTCTATCTCTTTTTTCTCCTTTTCCGGAAAAGCATTAAACAACTCCGGCTTGGTGCCGTATAACTTATAATATCCCTTAGAAGTGCCGGGAATCTGATTCAGCTTATCCTGAAATACCTGCTGTGACTGTTTTGCTTTCTCGCTTAATGCTCCTTTTGGCATGGTGAATCCCTCCGTATTTGGAGACAGGGGACGGTTCTTAAGTCTCTTTTTTCAATATCTGTTAATGAGACAGCGAACCGTTCTTAAGTCTCCTTTTCTATAATATCTGTGGCTATCTGACTGTATGGAAACATGGGAAAGTTATTAAGCCTCCCGTCCTTATATTATTTATTATACCTAACCACCATGACAAATCAATGACAAATAAGAGGACATTCGCAATCCGCTTCGCTGCTTGCTCATGAACGCAGATGCTTCGCATCCTGTAACCTATAAAAGCATTTGTCATTGTTTTGTCACTCGTTATGTATTAAAATTATATTCAGAAATCTAAAGAACAGCCCCATCCTGCAATCTAACAACGACAAGGAGTGATAGCATGCCACCCAGACCAGACTTAAAACGTGCCGAAAAGAGAAAGGGACAATATCTTTCTTTTCTTGACAGACTCAAGGACAACCTCCCGGGCGAAAAAGACGCCGCTTATTTTAAGAAGCTCTCGGATTTTACCAAGGATCTCTTCCCATATCTTGAGGTTGAAAATAAGAAGAAGATCTCCCGCAACGAACTCTCTTCTCTTTTTAACAGATACGTTGAGCTTGAAAACGGACTTGATGAACTGACCCCACAACTGCAGGAGGATCCGGGCTTTCAGAAATTCCGCACCGTTATGGGCAAGGATATTAAGATGATCCACAACGTATTGGAAAATTCCAACGCCGAAGAATTCGACCTTACGGAAGTCTTTGACCAGTCACGTTCCGTAACCGTTGAATTAAATAATAATGACATAGAGATGGCAGGCGCCAACATGAGCTCGCGCTTCCATATCAAAGATCCCGAAGACGGATATTTTACGGCCCATGAAAAGCCGTTCGTCCTTGAAGAGGAGAAGAAAAAACTTGTTTATGATATTGTCGGTGCCGATATCAATTCAGAACTGTCTCCGGATGATGAAGTACGTGTTGCAGTCATCGACTATCTTTTGACCTCAAAAGGCCGCAATACCTCTAAATTCTGGAGTGAATATAAGAATAAATCCGGTTCTGTCCATCAGGCCGGTTCAGACTATATAGTTTCAGGATACGGTTCTCTCGATGATTTTAAAAATGATTTTTCATATATCCTCGATAGAGATATGACCCGTTTTATGAACGGACCGGGTGCAGATTATCCCTCTATAAAGGTAAAACAGTTTTTCGATATACTTAAAAATCCTCAGAATATCGTTAAGCTTATTGACGGTTGCAGTAAAGTTGCCAAACTTAATAATAAAGGAGGAATCTTAAGAACTCTTAGCGCCGGCAATGAAGCCAAGATGGATAAGCGCAACTCTGCCATGAGCATGGTCGCATCCATGATCGGTGTTGATGATGTCATTGCATCTTCAACCAATATGAGGGTAAATATCAATGGTGTTGAGCATAAGGGTACATTTATGAAGAAGGCTGAAGGTCAGGATATTAAAAATGTTGACCTTGATTCAGATTTTCTCAAAGTCAACCAGGCTGCACTTGAAGGAAATCTCCAGCTTAAAAAGGACTGCGCCAACCTGCAGATATTAGACTATCTTTGCGGTAATCTTGACCGTCATATAGGTAACTATCTATATAAATTTGATAAACAGACGGATGAGAACGGAAAAGAAGTCGTAAAGCTTGTCGGTATTCAGGGAATTGACAATGATGCAAGCTTTAGCGGTCTGTACAGCGGTCCTGAAGAAGATACAATGCAGGCCCGTCCTCTTAACGGATACAGGGTTATAACGAAATCAACAGCAGAAAAGATAATGAAGATCAATCCGGAGACCTTCAGGGCGATGCTGGCCGGATTTGACCTTAATATGATGGAGATCGACAAAGCCGTTTCAAGACTGATGGATGTAAAGAAGGCAATAATCGAAGGCAAAAAAGCCAATGCCGGAATGCTGAAAGGCAAACTGGCTGATAACGCCATAAAAGTCGTTGACGATGAGGAACTTGCGAATCTGTCTGTTAACGGAGTTCTTAAGGGTCAGCCGTTTAAAACGCAGACCGGAAAGTCGAAATCGCCTAATCTGTTCGCAATGGTATCGAACACCTTTAAGGCAGATAACAACTCCGTTGCCCAATATGGAAGACTCAAACATAAGTTATTCGAGAACGCCTGTCAGAGCGCAAAGAATGCTTTGTTTAAAGAAGACGATGTCATTTCAGCTTATAATTTAATCAAAGATAACAAGCTCTATTTCAGGGGCTCTGAAGAATATGATGTTATGCTTGCTAAGACCGGTGCTCTCACCAAATTATTTGACAAAAACAGGGAAAATAAGATCTTGACAGAGAATCTGGAGAATGATACCGCTCATCCGACTTTAGCTGAAAAAGCACAGGAAGCGATTGAAGCAACGAATTCATATATCATTTACAAATTAGATGATATCCGCAAGAAAGAGGAAAAAGGTGAAAAAGTCGGTAAAAATGACCGCGAACGTCTTAAAGCCGCACAGAAAAACCTTGAAAAGCTCGAAGAACTTGCAGCCGAATATAACCTTATCAACGGATGCATTGAGACTACAAAGAAACTCAACGCCGAAGAAAAAGATGTGATCAAAACCATACCTGATATGGTTAAGACACTTAATGACAGCAACGCTCAGATGAAAAAGAATCTGGCGACTAAGCTCGATGATCTTAATACTGCTAAGCACGACTTAAAGCTTGATATGGAATACAACCGTACCAATGCGCAGAGGCTTAAGGCAGGTCTTCCTTTGGAACCTCCTTATAACGATAAAAAGGATATTCTCCTTGATGCAGTCAATCTTGACAGCAGAGAATGCGTCATAGAACTGAGCAGCAGGCTGTCTTCTCTTCCTGTAAACAATGATGCGAGCGCTGCGGAGGTGTTCAATGCCGCAGAAAAGCTCAACGCCAACAAACTGATGAAGCATCTTATCAACACCGATCCTGCGCTGGCAGAAAAGATCAGTACAGATGTTAATCTTTATAAAAATCTCAGGGATAAGCTGAT
>CACZSY010000211.1 GCA_902783965.1 uncultured Lachnospiraceae bacterium | reverse complement strand
CTATGCCGAAGAATCACGCATAATTGAAGAAATATCAGGCAACAAAGAAAAACTTCGGCATAGTATTTTCTTCGGCATAGTCAGAATTATCCCGAATTCGGGATAATTCTGATCAAGGATGCCACTACACCAGCTATGCCTTTATCGAAAAGTTGAAGGACTCCGATTTTGTTCAATCCATATCCCACAGAGGGAACTGTTGGGATAATGCTCCACAGGAGAGTTTCTTTGGTCACATGAAGGATGAAATCCGCAATGAAATCAAAACACTTTCATCGTTCGATGCTGTGAAGGCAAAGATTGACGACTGGTTTGATTATTATAACAATGACCGTTATCAATGGGATCTGCTGAAGCTGTCTCCGCGAGAGTATTACCAGTACCTGCAGACCGGAGTTTATCCGCTTCCTGTTTATGATCCTGAAAAGCGGAAGTAACTGGGGCTCTGCCCCAGACCCCGGGGGTTATCGCCTCGATTTCCAAGAGGCAGTAATGATTGCACTCCGGAACATATGAAAAAGGCAGTACACTATGCACTGCCTCCCGCAAACCCGGTATGGCGCTCGTGTCGCTCCCCAGCGTTGCACTATCCTCCATAACGGTAAAGCAGTTGCAGTATAACATGTTGGGTGTCATTAAACACCTCTAAAAATCAAAGTTGTCCTTGACAAAGGGTACACTTCATATTCTTAATATAATCACATCTGCACTGTATAAAATAATAAAGGGACAAAATATAACACACGGCAGTATTCGGGTTGATGGAAAGAACAATTGGCTTAGCCCCTTAAAGCTTTGATTATTATACCTGCTCGCATAAAAAAACGTTGAACACTCTCCTACTTACAATCACCGCAGGATCTGTTCAACGTTTCGATTCATTAATAACGGATTTCTTCTCACTCCTTGCTCTCGAAATCCTACAATAGTATTGAAGCCTTCGACTTCAAAAGCTTTACCCCGGTCACTATCATCGTAACTCCGACTCCGACCGCTGCCGCTATAAGGCAGATTCCAAGCACAAGATTTACTATCCCCACTCCGTTGATCGTTTTATAAACTTTCTCATTCATTTTTTTATTCACGCCTCCTTATGCTCTTGCTCCATACTGCTCGTAATACCTGTCTATCGCGTTCTTTATCTCATCATCGATAACCACGCGACCCTTGTACTCCCTGTTGTAAAGATGCTCCGTTACCTCTTTCATCGTAACTATCGCATGTGTATCGAATCCGTAAAGGTCTCTTATCTCATAAAGAGCACTCTTTTCTCCCTTGCCTCTTTCCATCCTGTCAAGGCTTACCATAAGTCCGACTATCGTTACGTCAGCCTGAGCCTTTATGATAGGAAATGTCTCTTCTATGGACTTTCCCGAAGTGGTAACATCTTCGATTATAACTACCCTGTCTCCGTCTTTAAGCTTTGAGCCGAGAAGGATTCCTGTATCGCCATGATCCTTTACCTCTTTTCTGTTGGAACAGTAACGGATCTCCTTGCCGTAAAGCTCATGGAACGCCATCGTAGCGGCCACGCTTAAAGGAATACCTTTATATGCCGGTCCGAACAGTACATCAAAGTCCGTTCCGTATGCGTCATGGATCGCCTTCGCATAATATTCACCGAGTTTTCTTAAATGTGCCCCCGTCACATAGGCTCCCGCATTCATGAAAAACGGCGATTTCCTTCCGCTCTTTAATGTAAAATCTCCGAATTTAAGCGCATCACAATCAACCATAAATTCTATAAATTCCTGTTTATATTCTTCCATTTTTCAACTTCCTTTCCTTCGGTTGTATTTATTCAAGGTTTTAAGAACGCCACCGGCGTTCCTGCCGCACCGCCTATAGAGGCAGGGACGCTTCGACCAGTCTGAGACTTACGTCTCTTACTTACCTTACGCAGCCTCTTATCTCATCAAGGCTTCTTATATTATTTTTTATCATATAATCCCTTATCCCGTCAACAACCTTAACGCTTGCCAGAGGATCGGTAAAATTAGCCGTTCCAACAGCTACCGCCGTCGCGCCTGCCATGATGAATTCAAGCGCGTCATACGCGTTCATGATGCCGCCCATTCCTATCACAGGTATCTTGACCGCATTTGCCGCCTGATATACCATTCTGACCGCCACAGGCTTTATCGCAGGGCCGCTCAGTCCTCCGGTCTTATTGGCAAGGACAAATCTTCTCCTGTCTACGTCTATCTTCATTCCCGTAAGAGTATTGATAAGAGAAACGGCATCGGCGCCCGCAGCTTCCGCCGCCTTGGCCATAACGGTTATATCGGTCACATTCGGACTCAGCTTCATGATGACCGGCTGCTTTGCGACCTTTTTGATCGCTGCGGTTATTGCTTCAACCGCCTTCGGATCCTGTCCGAAAGCAATTCCTCCCTCTTTTACGTTAGGGCAGGAAATATTTATCTCCATAAGATCGATATCCTCATCAGCAAGCCTTTCAACCACCGAAAGATAATCCTCCGTGCTCTTGCCGCAGACATTCACTATTATCTTCGTCTTAAACCGGCGCAGGAAAGGAATATCCCTCTTGCAGAAAAGGTCGATGCCCGGATTCTGCAGTCCAACCGCATTGAGCATTCCGCCGTAAGTCTCCGCGATCCTTGGCGTAGGATTGCCCTCCCATGGGATATTGGCAACGCCCTTGGTCGTAACCGCTCCAAGCCTTGAAAGGTCAAAAAACTGCGAATACTCGGCTCCCGAACCGAAAGTTCCTGAAGCTGTGGTCACGGGATTATCAAGTCTTACCGAACCGATATTTACCGACATATCAGGCATGAAAGAAGCGTCAGACACATTATTCTTTAATTCCATCACAGCTCCACCTCCCTGTAATCAAATACCGGTCCATCCTTACATATCCTCTTATTATGGACATTGGTATGGTGATCCGTCTCCTTAGACCTGCACACGCAGGCAAGGCAGGCGCCTATACCGCACGCCATACGCTCTTCCAGAGATATATAGGCATCCATTCCTTTTTCGCCGGCGTATGCGGCAATTCCCTTTAACATAGGCATAGGACCGCAGGCAAATATGATATCGGCTTCAAGCCCTTCAGCTTTGATGGCATCAATTACATTACCCTTTGTTCCGTGCATACCGTCTTCGCTTGATACCTCGCATCTGCCGTATTTATCAAATTCTTCTTTTAAAAAGATCTCATCCCTGTAACCAAGCACTGCACATTTTTCACAGTTAAGACGCTTGAACAGTTCAAGCATCGGAGGTATTCCTATACCGCCTCCTATGACGAGTGCACGCTTATCCTTAGCTTTATCAAGATCAAATCCGTTTCCCAAAGGCCCCATGATCTCAAGACTGTCACCTTTCTCTGAATGCGAGATATACCCGGTACCCTTTCCGGCGATCCTGAATACGATCCTGACAGTTCCTTCTTCCTGATCTATCTCACAAAGGCTGATAGGTCTTGGAAGAAGCATGCTTGATTCATTGCAGTAAATATTGATAAACTGTCCCGGCTTCGCTTCTTTAGCAACCTGAGGACATTTTAATACCATGCTTATTATTCCGGTCGCAGGCGAAGTCTTTTCGACTATGATCGCACCGGTCTTGGTAATGTCTGACATATGCTCTCCATTCCGCCGCTCCTGGGGCTGTCTATTGCTTCAGGGCGGCATTTTTTATTAAAAGATTGAGTTGATATCCTCGATCATATCGATAACTGCCGCTCTTGCCGCATCTGCATGATCTTTCGGGCTGAATCTTTCACTGTATTTTGCCTGCTTATAAGCTGCGATTATTCCTCTTGAAGAATTAACGATAGCTCCGAGTCCGTCTTCGTTAAAGTAAGGTTTAAGGTCAGCTGCCTTTCCTCCCTGCGCGCCGTAACCTGGAACAAGTATGTAGGCTTTCGGCATGATCTTTCTTAATACTTCACCCATCTTAGGATAAGTTGCTCCGACAACTGCGCCTACATAGCTGTAGGAGTCTCCCATAAGGCTCTCTCCCCACTCTGCCACCTTTTCACCGACAAGCTCATAAAGCGGTCTGCCGTCAATAAGCCTGTCCTGAAATTCACCGCTTGACGAGTTAGATGTCTTAACAAGTACAAATATTCCCTTCTTATTCTTGCTGCAGACATCTATGAATGGTTTAACTCCGTCACTTCCAAGATACGGATTGACGGTTGCAAAATCTTCTCCGAAGCCCTCAAGCTCTGTTTCGTTAAGCGTAACGCTTCCAAGATGCGCATCCGCATATGCGGCGGAGGTCGAACCGATATCTCCTCTCTTCACATCTCCGATCACTACAAGTCCTTTTTCTTTGCAGTAATCAACAGTCTTCTTAAATGCGATAAGACCCTCGATACCGAACTGCTCATACATTGCTATCTGCGGTTTAACAGCCGGTATCAGATCATATACGGCGTCAACTATTTCTTTATTGAATCTGAAAATGGCCTCTCCGCAGGCTTTCTGCGTATTGCCGTATTCCTTAACAGCTTTCTCTTTGATATGTTCAGGCATGAGCGCGAGTGTAGGATCAAGTCCCACAACTACCGGCGCATTTGTTTTCTTAATCTTTTCAACAAGAGTATTGATCATCTTTATTTCCTCTCTTTCTTTTTGGTCTTATATTCAAGAACGCCACCGGCGTTCTTGCCGCGCCGCCTATAGAGGCGGGGGATACTCCGGCTAAGTTGTATATACCACTTTTCCGTCCACGATCGTCATCACGATCTTACCGTATACTTCCCTGCCGTCAAACGGCGAATTTTTTCCTTTCGAAGCGGATTCTTCTATATCGATCCTGTAGGCTTCATCAAGTCCGGCAAGGCAGATATCCGCAGCCTTTCCCTTTGCGACGCAGCCCTTATCAATCTTTAATACTTCTGCCGGATTAAGGCTCATAGCCTTTATAAGATCCGTAAGTCTCATTCCGTCTTTCTTTACAAGTTCAGTATAGCTTAAAGCAAATGCCGTCTCAAGTCCGGTTATCCCGAAAGGCGAGCCTGCAAATCCCCTGCTCTTTTCCTGCGCGCTGTGAGGGGCGTGATCGGTAGCTATAGTATCCATTATCCCGCTTACAAGACCTTCTCTTAACGCAAGCATATCTTCCCGTTCTCTTAACGGAGGATTCATCTTGAAGTTGGCGTCGTCCTCTTTGATATCGTCTGTGCAGAGCGTAAAGTGATGCGGGCAGACTTCCGCGGTAACATCCAATCCGTCTTCTTTCGCAAGTCTGACCATCATTACGGAATCCTTTGTCGAGCAATGGCATAAATGAAGTCTTGCTCCGGTCTGCTTTGCAAGCAGGATATCCCTCGCGGCTATTATATCCTCGACCTGATTGGTGATCCCATCAACTTTAAGCCTGTCTGCGCAGGCGCCCGCATTGGCAGCTCCCCTGCCTACAAGATTCTTATCTTCACAATGTGCGAGAACCGCTATATCGGTCTTTACAGCAAGCTTCATAGCCTCTTCATATACCTTGCTGTTCATGACCGACTTTCCGTCTTCGCTGATGGCAAGCGCGCCTTCTTTTACCATGCCTTCTATATCGGTAACCTCTTCACCGAGCTGTCCCTTAGTCACGCTTCCTACCGGCACGATATGCACGACAGAATCTGTCTTCGCCTTTTCAACGATCCATCTTACCATTTCAGGGCTGTCTATAACAGGCTTTGTGTTCGGCATCGGGCAGACTGTTGTAAATCCGCCTTTTGCCGCTGCCCTTGAACCTGTGGCTATGGTTTCTTTATATTCAAATCCCGGCTCGCGGAAATGTACGTGCAGGTCAATAAATCCCGGAAAAACATACAGCCCCGACGCATCGATCAGCCGTAAATCCTTTGATGCTTCCGGCATATTCTTTACCGCTTCGCCCGTCGGCAGAATGTCCGCAATGATTCCGTCTTTGATAATTATATCGCAGCGATCATCAAATGCCGTCTTGGGATCGACCAGATGTCCGTTTGTAATTATTATCATTATCCTCACTTCTCTTTCTTTATTCTCTAGGTTTTGTCAGCTTCTTATCAGCACTGTTAATCTCTTCTTCCAGAAACCTGTCTATAATGAACTTCGGTCTGTGCTTTGTCTCCATATAGATCTTTCCGATATACTCTCCGACTACCCCGATCGCCAGCAGCTGCAGACCTCCTATCGCCCAGATCGAAATGATAAGGCTTGACCATCCGATCTCGGTATGTCCCGTAAAATGTCTTATAAGGGAATAGATCAACATTACGATACTGAACATAAATATAAACACGCCGATGCTCATTATCATCCTTATAGGTTTGACGCTGAAAGACGTTATTCCGTCAAGTGCAAATGAAAGCATCTTTTTGAAAGGATATTTTGACTCGCCCGCAACTCTTTCATTTCTTGCATAGCTGACCGTAGTCTGCTTAAAGCCTACAAGAGGTACAAGTCCTCTTAAAAAAATGTTATATTCATCAAATTCCATCAGAGCCTCTACAGCCCTTTTGCTCATCAATCTGTAATCAGCATGATTATATATGATGTCTGCTCCGAGAAGCTTCATCAGTTTATAGAACGCAAGCGCTGTGTTCCTTTTAAAAAATGTATCCTTAGCCCTGGAACTTCTTACTCCGTAGACGATCTCATACCCCTCATAGAATCTTTCGATCATCTCATCAACAGCATTGATATCATCCTGCAGATCGGCATCGAGGGATATAGTAAGATCACAGTAACCGCACACCGTATGAAGGCCCGCAAGCAGCGCATTCTGATGCCCCCTGTTTCTTGACAGGCTGATCCCCGTAACGAGTTCATTTTCTTCTGAGTATTTTTCAATAAGTTCCCATGTTCTGTCCCTTGAACCGTCATTGACATAAGCGATCCTGCTCTTTGAAGATATCTTTCCCGAACCGATCAGCGCATTCATCTTTTCGATCAGCACAGGATTGGTTATTGGGAGCATTTCCTCTTCATTGTAGCAGGGGATCACCAGGTAAAGTATCTTAGCTTCCGACATTTTATTCTGTCTCCCATAGTAGCTTCATGTATGTATCGCTTTATTATACCAAATTTTATAGCGGATATTCAATACTCGCTTGTCCTTCAATATATTAATTGTGGGTATTTTTAGCTGACATCTTCCTTGTGCCGGGCGTGTGCATAGAAAAAAAAGACAGAAGCCGTGTAAAGCTTCTGTCTTTTCTGATATTAATAATGTATTGATCCTGTCTATCAACTGTTGTTACTTATTACAGATCAACTGAACCTGCAACACCATTGATTACATAGTAAACTCTGTTCTCGCCTACATTTAAGTATGCTTCGAACTTCTCGATAGCCTTTGCATCATTTCCTGCAGCTGCAACTACCTTTGTGTAGATCTCATCAACTGTTACATCCATACCTGGATACTGTACATGAAGTGACATTTCAGCTTTCTTTGGATCTGCCTTCTTAGGAGCTGCTGCTTTCTTAGGAGCTGCTGCCTTCTCTGTCTTTTCTGCCTTAGGTGCTGCTGCCTTCTTAGGAGCCTCTGCCTTAGGTGCTTCTTTTGTCTCAACAGGCTTAACTGCTGCCTTGGTCTCAACAGGCTTTGCTGCTGCTTTAACTGTAGTCTTAGTATCTTTAGCTGTTGCCATGATAAATACCTCCGTAATTTTACAATTCATAATTAGGTTACTTGTTCAACTTCAAGAGCTATAATATACTATTTAATTGTAAAAATCAAACCCTTTTTACAAAATTGTCATTTCATTTAAAAAAATAAATAATAGTATCTTTTCTTTTAGCACTTTGTACAATAAAACAAACGTTTTTTTCATTGACAAAGGCTCTTTAAATTCTTCGAATAGTCGGGAATATTGATACTGTTTTCTTCTCCCGCTATCTTTACGGCCTCTCCCGTCGCGTAATCTTCCTTATATATACTCACTATCCTGTTGACCGTATTGACATGGATCCCGAACTCGCAGCCGTCTATATCAGTGACCACCATCATATCGTTGATATCTTTTTCCATTTCCTCATCAATGCATAAAGCCGCCGCGATCCTGTCCCTGAAAGGAAAAACGCCCTCGATGTTTTTCCCTGCGCAGCGAACGGGAGTGAGCTTGGGATAGGTGATTATCTCAACAACATTTTCTATGGCAATGCCATATTCCCTGTCTCCGATACCGTATATCAGTACAGAGACCGAATCCTTTTCTTCATCTCCATAAAGAAAGCTGAAAAGATTATCTTCCATTGTCTTACCATTCCTTTCGCTTCACTCACGAACAATCGTGGTCATGAAGTCAATTCGCGATCCGCTCCTCTGCCTGCTCATATAAAACGGATCAGTCAAGATTGTCAACATCAAAGTTAGGCGCATCTATACCAATAGTATTGAGCACTCTTCTCTTTCTTCTTGCCTCTTCCGCAGTATCCATAATGAAATCCTTGATATTCGTGGAATTCTTTATATGCACAAGCTTAAGCTCCGGATGTGTGATATCACCGGTATAGCAGACAACTGTTCCAAGACCGAACAGTCTCTCAATCATTCCGCGCAACAGCCTTACATCCTGGATCTTATACATATAAGTCTCATCCACAACCTGAGTAAAAAGTCCATGCTTTATGGTAAGCTTATCCTCGGTTATGGTATATGTGGTAAAGCATATCGGCAATGCAAAAAATTTAGTTCTCTTCTTTTCAGTAAACATAATATTCTCCTTTTCGATCAGACTGCCAAAACCGGTCATTCCATGATCATTAATTAATGATCCGGATATGACTTCTGGATACTATTTTATCACAATTATAGATTTTCGCAACATAATAGTTGACAGCTGAGGACATATAGCCTAATTTCCGAACAATCCCTTTATCCTGTTTACCAGACTGTCATATGTTTTCATCATAGCATCATGATTTTCATACAGGAAATCTTCCCTGCCTTCTTTCGCGGCCGCTTCCATTTCAGCCGCCAGGTCTCCCAGATCAGACGCGCCTATTGTTCTCGACGTGCTTTTTAGAGCATGCACATATACTGCGTAATCATTCCAGTCTTTTTCGGCATACGCATTATTAAGCAGTTCCTGTTTATTCTTAAACGCGTATTCTTCCAGAAGTTCCCTGTACAGATTCCAGTCATCCATGCAGTATCCCATTGCTTTGGAAATGTTGAGTTCCGGGCAGGAATCTTTGATCGACCCGATATTTATATCGGTTTTCTCTTCATCCTCATCCGGGAAGAATTCCATCACCTCAATGTCCGCATCATCATCCGGTGTAAATTCCATCACCTCAATGTCCGCATCATCATCCGGTGTAAACTCCATCACCTCAATGTCCGTATCATCATCCGGTGTAAACTCCATTACCTCCGGCTCTTTCGTCTGCGTCTTGATCATCTTTTCCGTCGAAGAAGTATTATCAGCAGCAGTATTATCTTCCTGCAAAGCGGTCTCATTGATACAGCCAGAAGGCAGCCACTCCCGAAGTATCGCATCCATCTCCTTAAGCTCTATCGGCTTTGCCAGAAAACCGTCAAATCCGATCTCCTTATAATGCTCTGCGGAACCGCTTATGGCGTTGGCAGTCAGGGCAATGATAACCTTATCCTTTCCGCCATCCGTTTTTCTTATGCGCTGCATAGCTTCCACGCCGTCCATTACCGGCATCATATGATCCATGAATATGATGTCATAGTAGTTTTTATCAGCAAACACTATGGCTTCCGCTCCGCTACTGACACAATCCGGATTTATTTTATAAGGCTTTAATATACCTCTTGCAACCTTAAGATTCATATCGTTATCATCCACGATAAGGATCCTTGCAGAAGGCGCCGTAAAAGATGACGCAAATGCTTTAACCGTACTGTTCTGTATATTGCTTCCAAGCTTTCCGATACCTGTCCAGTCATTAACTCCGCAGATAATAGTGAAGGAAAATGTACTTCCAACGCCATACTCGCTTTCAACCTTGAGTTCTCCGCCCATCATGCCCGTGAGCAGACGGCATATGGCAAGTCCAAGCCCGGTTCCCTCGATAGAACGGTTTTTTCTGGTATCCACCTGTGTAAAGCTGTCGAAAATATTACTTAGGTCTTCTTCCTTTATGCCTATTCCCGTATCTTTGATACTTACGTACAGACGGCAGCTGTCCTCCGACAGTTTTTCATGCTTCATCGAGAAAGTAATGCTGCCCTTATGGGTAAACTTGACCGCATTATTCAACAGATTGATAAGTATCTGTTTTACACGCACTTCATCACCTATGAGCATATTCGGTATTTTCTCAGAAACATCCATCTTAAGGTCGACATTCTTATCCTCAAGACGTATCCTTATCATCGCAGCCACATCGTTGATCATGGAAGAAGAGCTGAAAATCTCATTTTTGATCTCCATCTTTCCCGATTCTATCTTTGAAAAATCAAGGATATCGTTGATGATCGCTATAAGCGCATTGGCGGAGGTCTTTATCATCGCCGCGTTTTCTTTCGCAACCTCATCTTCACTGTCACGCAGGATAAATTCGGCCATACCGTTGATCGCGTTCATCGGGGTTCTGATCTCATGAGACATATTGGCAAGGAAATTACTTTTCGCCTTGTCCGCGTTTTCCGCTCTCTCCATTGCTTCGACCATATCTGTAAGATCGGTAAAAAGGATATTCAATCCTTTTATCTCCTCAGTACTGTCCATGTAATAGCTTATCTCCAGCCTGAGTTTCTTTTCCTCGCCTTCAAGACAGGTATTAAGAAGATAGGAAACATCTTTCTTCTCATCAATGCATTTACCGCATTGAAAGATAAATGCTTCAAGCTTGTCCGTATCCATTATTTTTTTACAGGCTTCATCGAGATTTAATCCATTCTTTATCTCATCTTTGGTCTTTGATGCATATCTGCAGAAAACATCTGAAGCCATTATCGTAACCAGCTTTTCATCGGTCATAACAAGCATATACGGAGCCGATCTCAAAAGCTGGTCATTATAACATACCTGACGCTGGTTTTCCTGCTGTATATAATTCTGCGTCTTTGCTATCTGCTCGTTAAGGTCACGTACCATATCCGCCTCGATCTTAAGGCGGTCATTCTCCCTTTTAAGCTTCTTGACCTGTTTTCTGAGTTCTTTAAGTTCAGATTCCTGATTCTGTGTGTTTAATTCATTTTCCATATCTGTACCTGACTATATCTGATAAATGTGAGCTATATGGCAAGGAAGGTAAATGTCGAATTATGAAATACATTTACATTTTTATCTTCCTTGCTTATCACAGGGCAAAACTCTCCGTAGGAATACATTCCCAGGGCATTCATATCCTTAAGTATCTCCTGAAAACTGCGCGCCTCGGAATCCGCGTTAACTCCGAGAGCAAGAAATCTGGCTGCGCATGAAGTACACAGGAACAGTGTCTCATCCTCGCAGTCGGAATTTAACAGCTGCAGCAGTTCCTGCACGGCTTTTTTAACAGAAGTCTGTACATCATCCCTGTTCAATATACCGATCTCAAGCGAAGAGCCCACAGGAATCCCGCCAAGGAAATTCGCGCTTCCGTCCTGATGATTTAAAACCGTTATATTACGTGATACTTCAACGGTTGTTCCGTCTTTTTTCAAAGTAGCCACGAACGGAGAAAGTACATAATCGGTTATAACATTGGTCTTTTCAGACTGCATTCCGGCTTTCTTAAGAGCTTCCAGAAATGTCATATCACCGAGACGCAGCACCTGATTTCCCTTCGCTACCGTAACTTCATAAGAAAAATTAGCCTTGTTGGAGATTGATTTGACGCAGACGCACTTAGGATGTATATTACCGGATATCAGTACAATGACCTGCACTGTCTGTTCGCATCTGTCATTATAAAAAACTTTATATCTTGTAAAGTTAAACGCATCCGAAGCCAGAGCGCCATAGACAGGAACTGTTATCCCCGCCGCCTCCATCGCTTCAAGCATGTTATCTCCAACCGTTCCCGGAACCTTGCCTCCGTAAGTGATCACAAGCTTTTCTTCCTCGCCCTCCGCGAGCCTCTTTTTCAGTTTTTCATATGTTCTGCCTATCTCTTCCGTATAATTGTCTGCCGTAAGGTTATCCGTCATATCAGCTTCAAAACGGCAATCATCTGCCGTCATTATCAATAAGAATATACCTGTTCTCTTAAATCCTTCCCGGGTTGAAAACATTGCCAGCGCAGAGGCGCCGATTATTGTAAAATCCCACTTCTTTCTGATATATCCGTATAGTTCCTGATAATCCGTATCCTCATCCGCAAACAGGATACCTAAAGTATTCTTTTTAAATTCAAACGCCTCAGCCTTTTCAAAAAGTTCTTCTGCAGCTTCTTCAAGATCATCGATTTCTTCTGTGTAAAGCACTGTAGATTTCATTTTTTTCTCTCCTTCTTTTTTAATTTTATTGTATATCAAGTTCGAACCAGAATTCAACTCCATCTTCATGGTTAACCGCTCCGTATGGCTTATTATGTGAATCCATGATCGCTTTAACTATCGAAAGCCCCACTCCGCTTCCGCCGTATTCCCTCGTTCTGGCTTTGTCCACCTTATAAAACTTGATCCATATCTTATCGAGTTCATCCTCAGGTATGCTGCTGCCGGTATTAAACACACTGATCCTGACGCCGTTATCCTTCATCTCATATCCGATCCTTATTATTTTTTCCCCGTCGATATGATTGAGGGCGTTGCTTATATAATTGGTCACGACCTCTTCTATCATGAACTCATCAGCCCATACGTTAAGCTTAGGTTCGTCAAATTCTACTTTTACACCCTTCTGTTCTATAAGTATGGAGGAATTATTCAAAACGCCTCTTATAAGTTCTGTGATATCAAATCTCTGAAAATCCGCCCTGTCATCTCCAAACTCAATATGGTTGAGGTCAAGAAGCTTTTTAACAAGATTGTTCATCTTGGAAGCTTCATCTATGATAACATCACAGTAAAAATCCCTGCTCTCGGTATCTTCCGAGATATTCTCCTTAAGTCCCTCCGCATATCCCTGGATAAGAGCGATCGGAGTCTTAAGCTCATGAGATACATTTGATAAGAATTCCTTT
>CACZSY010000210.1 GCA_902783965.1 uncultured Lachnospiraceae bacterium | reverse complement strand
GTGAAAAGAGGGAAACAGAAACTCACACGTACAGGAAGTGGGAAACCGTACGTGTGAAAACAGGAAAGCAGGAACACCCGTGAAGTGAAAGCGGGGAAACCACGGGAATAAGAGACCGGCAACCTTATGAATGTGTTGAATTATAAAGGCATTTATAGTAAAATAAAAATGGTTTTCTTCATTTAAAATATGAGTGTGTCCGATATGAAAAACATTGGTAATAGCCACAGCAAGCCTGCTGGTCTGCCTTGGAGTGATCTGTTTTCAAAATAGTAGACAGATATAAGGTTTTTGATGAAGATAAGATAAGAAATGAGATATAAGCTGTCTTTAAGACGGCTTCTGAAAGCATGGTAGATACATATACATTTACATATTTCCGAACGTATGGATATAGATTATAACAGACTGACAATAAAGGATGGCGAAGATAATATTTATGAGAATTATAAAAAGAAAAATCCGGGTGCAGGTGAAGAAGAATTAAAAAACATGGTTTTGAACTCTCTTTCGGACACTTTCTCTAAATATTATATGCAACAGGGAGACGATGCCGAGATCAGCAGAAGGCATTATTAAAAAAGCCAACCAGAAGTTTTACAATGATTCCGTCAGGGAATATCCGAAGGAAACTTTAAGAGAAGAAAACTATGATAATTATATAGTTTTGCATACAGGACGCAAAGCGGGAAAAACTATGGAGCCGACCGTTCAGACCGAAAGATTGAGGATTATAACGGTTCAAAGAAAGTGAAAAATAATACCACGGAAATGCCTAAGCCGGCTAAAAATCCGAGGGTTCCGAATGTGTAAGATGATCGCAGGTTTTGGGAAAAGCCGCCGGCGCGGCCACGATGATCTGGGATTTTGATGGAGAGAACGAATAATGGACATTTTTATTATAATACTGCTTGCAATAGTGATAATACTGCAGGTTCTTATTCTTTTGAAAAAGCCCGCGGCCGACGATACAAGGTCTTATCTTAAGGAAAGTGAAGAACGCATAACACAGAGCATAGATAATATGTCATTGAACCAGAACCGTTTATTTAACGATATCAATCTTGCGATAAATGATTCCAACCGCATCATAATACAGAACATAAACGAGCGTCTGTCGGACATGATAAGAAAGGATTCACAGGATCGGCAGAGTTTTGAAAGACAGATGAATGAAGATCTCGGAAAGCTGAGTGAAGCTCTTGAACGCAGGATGACAGAGGATTCTTTAAGCCTTCGGGAATCTGTTGAAAAGCGAATGGATGCGTTTAAAGCGGAAGTGGGCGTAAGCCTTAAGGATATAAACGGGAAGCTCATTGAGACGGTAAAAGAGAATTCCGAGAATCAGGAGAAGATAAGCGCGAAACTATCCGAAAGCCTTCTTGCGATACAGACCATGACCGAAGAAAGACTTATGGTGATCCAGAAAAATGTCAATGAAAAGCTTGACACATCTCTTAATAAACGTCTTGATGAGTCTTTTGAAAAGGTTACCACACAGCTTACGCAGCTCTATAAAAGTCTTGGGGAACTCGGCGAGATGGCGGACGGCATTTCCAATCTTAATAAGACACTGTCGAATGTAAAGACAAGAGGCACATGGGGCGAGATCCAGCTTGATAATATCCTTGAGGAGATCATGACGCCTGCCCAGTATGAAAAGAATATAAAGCTTAAAACGAATTCCG
The DNA here is from genome assembly GCA_902783965.1 of uncultured Lachnospiraceae bacterium. Lineage (GTDB taxonomy): Bacteria > Bacillota > Clostridia > Lachnospirales > Lachnospiraceae > RUG11200. The sequence goes on along the minus strand of CACZSY010000210.1, from coordinate 4,809 downwards.
ACGATCTGGTGGAATTCGCGATAAGGATCCCATCCGGAGAAAATGGGGATGAGACGGTCTATCTTCCGATAGATTCAAAATTCCCGTTTGATATCTACGGAAATCTTGTCGATGCGGCAGACAGCGGCGACAGGCAGGCTTACGACGGATATGTGAAAGAGCTTGAAAACCGCATCAAGACAGAGGCAAAGACCATCCGTGATAAGTACATATCACCTCCGAAGACGACGGATTTTGCCGTAATGTTCCTTCCTACGGAATCTCTTTATGCGGAAGCCCTGCGTATAAACGGTCTTGCGGAATTCTGCCAGAATAAATACCGCATCATTATCGCGGGGCCTGCGACGATAACGGCTCTGCTCAACAGCCTTCGCGTCGGATTTGCAAACGTGGCGCTCAATAAGAAGACCACTGAGGTCAGAAAGCTGCTGCAGGCTGTAAAGGCACAGTACGGAAAACTGGATGAACTGATCGACCAGACAAGAAAGAAACTTGATGCAGCCGTTTCAAGCACTGATGATCTAAAGGTCAGGACAGGTATCATAATAAAGCGTATGTCGAAGATCGAAGACATGGATCAGAAGGAAGCGGACAGATTACTGGAAACAGATCAGATCATACGATGATGCCGGAACAAAAAAACCAGGACAAAAATCCGGAACAATAAAAATATAATAAATATAGTAAATTCTGATTGACTATTAGCATTTTTCTTGCGATAATTGTAGTGTTAGGTATGCGTTTGTCTGCCTGCGCAGATCCGAATCCGGCGCTTAGTCTTACTATGTGAGACTTTAATTCAACATGCCGGCACCAAGTCCTGCGATGTGAGACTTTAATTCGTCAGACATACCGAACTTAAAGATTTGAAAGGCTGGTTTATAAAGATATGGGTGTAAGGATTGTTTCGGACAGTACATGCGATATGCCTAAGGAGTTGGCTGAGAAGCTGAATATCCCTATTATTCCTCTGAGCATCGTTCTTGGAAGCGAACCGTTTAAGGATGGAAAGGACATCACTCCTTCGGATATTTTTGAATGGGTAGAAAAGAATAATGAAACTCCTAAGACGTCTGCTCCGACGATCGAAGATGCCAGCAAAGTTATAAAGCCGATCCTTGAAGCCGGAGATGATATCGTTTATATGGGTATATCAGGCAGCATGTCGACAACTATCAATGTCCTCAAGATCGCAGCCGAAGAGCTGGGATGCGGGGATCAGATGTTTGCAATTGATTCCAAGAGTCTTTCAACGGGTATCTCGCTTCTTCTGCTCAAAGCGTGGAAGATGGCTGACGATGGAATGCCGGCAGCACAGATCGTTGAAGAGATGGATAAATATATTGCGGCTTCCAGAACAAGCTTTGTACTGGACAACCTGCTTTATCTTCACAAGGGCGGAAGATGTTCGGCGGCGACAACATTATTTGCCGGCGCGTTAAGCATTAAGCCTATGATCGTGGTCAAGGACGGTAAGATGGACGCCGATAAGAAGTTCAGAGGAAAATTTGAATCGGTCATCGAGAAATATTACAAAGAACTTGAGCCTGAACTTTTAAAAGCAGATAAGGATGCTGTATTTGTTGTATCATGCGCGATCGACGAGAAGATCGTTGCTGATATCAAAGACAGGATAACGGCTATGGGAAGATTCGATAATGTATATGAAGCGGTAGCCGGCGGAGTTATCTCAAGCCACTGCGGACCGGGAACGATAGGCGTTATGTACATAGCGGGAAGCGAAGAATAAGAAGGCACTGATTATGGAGATAGTACCACAGAACAGGGACATTTTAATTAAAGATATCAAAGATTTTGAGATTGACCAGACTCTTGAGTGTGGTCAGTCTTTTCATTTTGACAGAATAAATGAAGATGAATATATAGTGATCGCCCATAATAGAATGTTAAGGGTAAGGCGCGGGGAGAAGAACAGCCTCGTTCTTTATGACACCTCTTATGAGGAGTATAAAAGTATATGGGAGGACTATTTTGATCTTGGAAGGGATTATTCCGCTATCAAGGAATATCTTCTGAGTCGTGATGAAAGGCTGGCACCGGCCATTGAAGCCAAATACGGGGTCAGGATCATGCATCAGGAGTTCTTTGAGATGCTTATGTCATTTATCATCTCGCAGAACAAACAGATCCCGCAGATAAAGAAGCTGGTATTCGCGATTTCCGAAAAATGGGGTACATATGTCGGAACAATGTACGGAAAGGATTATTACGCATTTCCTACGCCAAAGCAGCTTGAAAAGGTCAGCGCGCAGGATTTTAAGGAGCTTAAGACGGGCTTTCGCGCGCCGTATCTTTACGATGCGCTTTCCAAAGTCCTTGACGGAAGCATAAGCGAAGAGGGAACAAGGGAACTCGACAACGAAGCGCTATTAAACTACCTTTGCGGTATTAAGGGAGTCGGAGAAAAGGTCGCAAGCTGCGTAATGCTTTTCGGACTTTCAAGAAGGGATGCTTTTCCTGTCGACGTCTGGATAAAAAGGATAATGGAAGAAATGTATTTTGAAAACGGAGCGGATAAAAAGAAGATAGCCGCCTTTGCCAGGGACAGGTTCGGGGAGTACGGAGGATATGCCCAGCAGTATCTTTTCTATTATGCGAGGGACGGAAAAAAATAATTTTGAAAAAAATTAAAAATACACTTGAATTTCAATTTTAAATGTTCTATTATATGCATTAGTGATTAGCACTCGATAAAAATGAGTGCTAACAGAACTAAATAGTTCATTCTAGTTCGGCATTATCATAGAATAGTCTATATGCTGAGATTAATGGAATAAAGAAGGAGGAATTATTCATGAAGTTAGTACCATTGGACGATAAGGTCGTTGTTAAGCAGGCAGAAGCCGAAGAGAAGACCAAGTCAGGGATCATTCTTACAGAGAGTTCAAAGGAGAAGCCACAGTATGCGGATGTTATCGCTGTAGGACCGGGCGGAGTTGTTGACGGTAAGGAAGTTAAGATGCAGGTTAAGGTTGGCGACAGGGTTATCTATACCAAGTATGCCGGAACCAATGTTAAACTCGGCGACGAGGAATATGTTATCGTTAAGCAGGGAGATATCCTTGCGATCGTTGAAGACTGATCAAAAGCAGGGAGACATCCCCAAAATATTGAATACTGATTATAAGCAGGAGGTAATTTAAGATGGCAAAACAGATCAAATATGGAGCAGACGCCAGAACAGCGCTTGAATCAGGCGTTAACCAGCTGGCGGATACAGTAAGCGTTACACTTGGACCTAAGGGAAGAAATGTAGTTCTTCAGAAGTCTTTCGGTTCACCGCTGATCACAAACGATGGTGTAACGATCGCAAAGGAGATCGAACTTGAAGACGAGTTTGAGAACATGGGAGCACAGCTTGTAAAGGAGGTTGCTACCAAGACCAACGATGTAGCCGGTGACGGTACTACAACAGCAACAGTTCTTGCACAGGCCATGATCCATGAGGGAATGAAGAACCTTGCGGCAGGAGCTAACCCGATCATCTTAAGAAAGGGTATGAAGAAGGCAACAGACACCTGCGTTGAAGCTATCAAGGAGATGAGCTCAACGATCACAGGCAAGGAGCAGATCGCAAAGGTTGCAGCTATTTCGGCAGGAGATGAGACGGTAGGTGAGCTTGTTGCTGATGCAATGGATAAGGTAAGCAACGATGGAGTTATCACCATTGAAGAGTCTAAGACAATGAGAACAGAGCTTGACCTTGTTGAAGGTATGCAGTTCGACAGAGGTTATGTTTCAGCTTATATGGCAACAGATATGGATAAGATGGTTGCAAATCTTGACAATCCGTATATCCTTATCACAGATAAGAAGATCTCTAATATACAGGAGATACTTCCTCTTCTTGAGCAGATCGTACAAAGCGGCGCTAAGCTTCTCATCATCGCAGAAGATGTTGAGGGCGAGGCTCTTACAACACTCGTTATCAACAAGCTCAGAGGAACTTTCAGCGTAGTTGCTGTTAAGGCACCGGGATACGGTGACAGAAGAAAGGCTATGCTTCAGGATATCGCGATCCTTACAGGCGGTACAGTGATCTCAGAGGAGCTTGGACTTGAGCTTAAGGATACAACACTTGATCAGTTAGGACGTTGTAAATCAGTTAAGGTTGAGAAGGAAAATACAATCATCGTTGACGGTGAGGGAAATGCAGACGAGATCAAGTCAAGGATCGCTCAGATCAGGGCTCAGATCGAAGAGACAACTTCTGATTTTGACAGAGAGAAGCTTCAGGAGAGACTTGCAAAGCTTTCCGGCGGCGTAGCAGTTATAAGAGTAGGTGCTGCAACAGAGACAGAGATGAAGGAGAATAAGCTTCGTCTTGAGGATGCCCTCGCAGCAACAAGAGCAGCAGTTGAAGAAGGTATCGTATCAGGCGGCGGTTCAGCATACATCCATGCATCAAAGAAGCTTGCGGCATTGATCGATACTCTTGATGGAGACGAGAAGACAGGTGCCAAGATCATCTGCAAGGCACTTGAAGCACCGTTATTCAAGATCGCCGAGAATGCAGGTCTTGAAGGCGCAGTTATAGTAAATAAGGTAAGAGAGCTTGACACCGGAATGGGATTTGATGCCCTTAAAGAAGAGTATGTCAACATGGTTGAGAACGGAATCCTTGATCCTGCAAAGGTAACAAGAAGCGCGCTCCAGAACGCAACCAGCGTAGCATCAACCCTCCTTACAACAGAATCAGTAGTAGCAGAGATAAAGAAGGACGAACCGGCAATGCCGGCAGCACCAGCCCCGGGGATGTACTAAAAGAGGTTAATCTTCGCAGGTAGT